>DASTZZ010000114.1 GCA_035764005.1 Terriglobales bacterium | reverse complement strand
TCTAACGCCGTCATGTAACAAAATCTCTGGTGAAGATCTACTCCTACGTGGATCATCGGTGCCTCCTGAAATGGGTCTTGTGCTTCGAGCACGTCTACCCTATAGGAGGCACACCCGTTTTCATCACATCTGAGTCCGCCTCAGGCGGACGAAGGATCTCCCGCGATATTACGACCTGAAATACTGCCGATATGGCTCCCCCACCAGACAGCCTGCTGTGTAGGCCGAGGAGCCCAGCAAGCGCATCTTCCGTCGTAAACATCATCGGAGATCCTTCGTCCGCCTGAGGCGGACGAAGGATGACAGACTGAGATTCAGGCGCCGAGGGAAAAGGTTATGCTTTTTTACTAATGTTTGTATGCTCGGGAAAGCGATGAATAGTGCTTTCTCGTGGTTCACGCAATGTCACAACCCACTGCACTCTGTTAGCTTTTATCTATGCCTCCGCAGCTAGCCATGATTCGGGATTCGATTGAGCCGCTATGGCAGGTTCGCGACCAGCAGCAGCATCTGCGCGAACTCATTGCCACCGATGCGGAACTCAAGGAAGCTCCTCTGCGTCGCGATGTCCGCAACCTCGGACGCATTCTTGGCGAAGTCATCAAGGAGCAGGCAGGTCAGGAGGTATTCGCGTCCGTCGAGCGACTGCGGAATTTGAGTATTGAGCAGCGAGAGAAAGGACGGATCGCGAACGATCCTTCCCTGCCCGCGATGGATCTGAAGCACGCATTTCTGGTGGTGCGCGCGTTTGCGATTTATTTCGAGTTAGTAAACCTGGCGGAGACCAATCACCGCAAGCGTCGTCGTCGCGCAGCCCAGGTGAATCACAGCGCGCCGCAAGCCGGAACCATCGCTGGGACTTTCCGCCGCTTGAAGAACGCGGGCATCAGCCTCGACCAGACGCTTGCCGCCTTGCGCGCAATTTGCGCCATTCCCGTATTCACGGCACATCCAACCGAGATCGCGCGCCGCACGGTGCTGATGAAGCGCGAGCGTCTCTCGAAGCTGCTGGAGGCGCTCGACAATGCGCCGCTGACCGACGAGACCGCGGAGGAAGTTGCCGAACAGATCGCCGCTGAGATCACCGCTCTGTGGCAGAGCGATGAAGTGCGCCGGCGCACGCCCACCGTGCGCGATGAAGTCAAAATGGGACTCGACTACTATCGCGGCAGTCTGATTCGCACCGTGCCCGAGGTATACGACGAGATCTCTCGAGCACTGAGCGCTGAATACGATTCGAAGCAGAAAGCCGCCGATCTGCCACGCATGATTGCCTTCGGTTCCTGGATCGGCGGCGATCGCGATGGCAATCCGTTCGTCACCGTCTCCAGCACGCAACAGGCGCTGCAGTTGGCTCGCGAACTGATCCTCCAGCAATACATTCAGAAGATCCGCGATTTGATTGTCTTACTGAGCTCTGCAACCAGCGTAAGCGGGATTTCCACGCAGTTGCGGGATGCTTTGAAGAAGTACGCTGCAGATTTTCCCGATGTGCACGCTCGCGCTCTCACTTATTCCGAGACGGAAGCATATCGGCACTTCCTGCTCTATGTAATGGAAAAACTCACGCGAGCAGCGAAGAACGAAAGGGCGGAAGGCGCATACAAGAAGCCGGAGGAGTTCGTCGGGGACCTGCGGTTGGTGCGCGAAAGCCTTGCGCAGAACTGCGGTGAACGAATCGCTGAAGAGTTGCTCGACCCAATTCTGATCACCGTAGACACCTTCGGATTCCATCTGCACACGCTCGATGTTCGTCAGCATGCAAAGCTGCATACAGAAGCCATTCAGGAACTGAATGCGGCCACCGGCGAACGTCTTGGAGCCACGTCAGAGAATACTCAACTCGTGCTCGACACCATGCGTGCGGTTGCGCAACTCAAACGCGAGTATCCGGCGAAGGCGATTCGCACCTATGTGATCAGCGGCGCGACTTCGGTTCAGGATGTTTTTAACGTTGTTCGCCTGGCTTCCGTCTGCGGCGTGCAGGTCAACGCCACAGAGAATGATCCCGGACTCATGCCGGTTCCGCTATTCGAGTCGATCCAGGATCTGCGCGCCTGCCCGGAAATCTGCCGTGAACTGTGGACCGATGCCAACTACGCTCCACTGCTCAATTCGTGGAATCGCAGACAGGAGATCATGCTCGGCTACTCCGACAGCAATAAAGATGGCGGCATGCTCACCAGTCTTTGGGAGATTTACAAGGCGCATCGCGAACTGCATCGGGTAGCGCGCGAGTGCAACGTTCATCTCACGCTGTTTCACGGTCGTGGCGGTACTGTCGGCCGCGGTGGTGGTCCTACACATCGCGCGATGGTGGCGCAACCCGTAGGCGCGTTCACCGGCCAATTCAAGATCACCGAACAGGGCGAGGTCCTGAATTGGAAATACGCCGAACCGATTCTCGCCGAGCGATCTCTTGAACTCATGGTCGCTGCGTCACTCGAAGCGCTCGTGCGTCCTAACGGGCCCCGGGAGGGCGATGACGCGCAGTGGCAGCCTGCAATGGAGGAGCTATCGCGTGTGGCCTTTGCGTACTACCGCAGGCACATCGCGGAAAATCCGGACATACCGGTTTATTTTGAGCAATCGACGCCTGTTGGCGAACTGCAGAATGTGAAAATCGGCTCGCGTCCTTCGAAACGGAAAGCAACGCGCAGCCTCGAAGATCTGCGCGCGATTCCCTGGGTCTTTGGCTGGATGCAAAGCCGATGCCTTCTGCCGGCGTGGTTCGGCGTCGGCCATGCGCTGGGAGAATTCAGCAAGACTCAAGGCGGACTTGAGACTCTACGTCGCATGTACCGGCAGTTCCCGCTGTTCAACGATCTGATCGGAAATGTCGAAATGGGACTGGCGAAGGCGGACTTCAACATCGCCCGGCTCTATTCCGGTCTTGTCGGCGATGCGGCTCTGCGCGATCGCGTTTTCAAGACGCTCGAAGGAGAATTTCATCGCACCACGAAAATGGTGCTTCAAATCACCGGGCAATCGGAGCTGCTCGAGAAGAATCCCATTCTGGCACGCTCGATACGACTACGGAATCCCTACGTCGATCCCATGAGCATCATGCAGGCCGAACTGCTGCGCCGCAAACGCGCCGGACAGCAGAGCAAGGAATTTGACTATGTCTTAGGCGCGACGATCAACGGAATCGCTGCCGGGTTGCGCAACACGGGATAGAAGGGCGGGTTATGGTTCACCTAGATAGTTGTGAGGGTAGGCCAGGTAGTCGAGAACTGTCATCCCTCGCGCCGCCACAAACAGCTCTGGGTAGGATTAACGCAGGCGTGCGGCGCGGGGGACCTGCTGTTTAGCAGCTTGAAGCAAAGCAGGTTCCCCGCGCAGCAAAAGCAAATTATCGAAGTACGGGATTGCTGGACGGCTGCGCGAGGAATGACAGTTCATTGGGGGAAGGTTCTGCATAGAGGTTATTCCTGTACCCTATTCATTAACCAATGAGCAATCGTCGTTCACATCTTTCAATGAACCGAGTCCTTTTCCTCATCATTTCCGCCACGCTGCTGTGGTCTTCATGCGGCGGGAAAAAAAGTACTCCCACCACTGGCGTTTCCATCACCATTTCCCCGACAAGTGCGAGCGTAGCCGGAGGCGCCACACAGCAATTCACGGCAACCGTGACTGGATCAACCAACACCGCTGTAACCTGGCAGGTGAACGGAGCCACTGCTGGCGATGCCATTAACGGAACGATCGACACGAACGGCTTGTACAAGGCCCCCAACGTTCTGCCCAGCCAAACAACCGTCACCATTACCGCGATCTCCCAGGCGGATACGACGAAAACGGCTTTCTCGACGGTCACGCTCACGGCACCCGCAGTAACGATTTCAATTACGCCGCCCAGCGCGACACTGGCGGCGGGAGCCACGCAGCAATTTACTCCCACCATAACCGTGACCGGCAGCTCGAATAATGCAGTGAACTGGAGCGTGAACGGGGTGCAGGGCGGCGACGCCATCCATGGCACGATCGATGCCAACGGTCTCTACACAGCTCCGCTGTCGCCGCCGAGAGCTGGAATCACGGT
>DASTZZ010000113.1 GCA_035764005.1 Terriglobales bacterium | reverse complement strand
GGAGAGGGGTCGTAACAGCTCGTGGTCATGGAATAATCCACTCCAAGCCTGCTTCCTTCGCGAATAATCTGCGCTTTCGTCATTTGAATCAGCGGAGCATGGATCGTAAATCTCTGCCCTTCGACACCAGCCTTGGTTGCGAGATTCGCCAGAGTCTCGAAGCCTTCAATGAACTCAGGACGGCAATCTGGATATCCGCTGTAATCAAGCGCGTTCACACCGACAAAAATGTCGAACGAAGCGATGGTCTCGGCCACGCCGAGAGCGAACGACATAAAAATGGTATTTCGTGCCGGAACATACGTAATAGGAATGCCCTCCGACATTTGATCGTGCGATCGATTTTTTGGAACGTCGATGTCTCCGGTCAGCGCTGAACCGCCAAACTGGCGCAGATCAAAAGAGATGATGGAATGCTTCGCTCCAAAGCTCTGCGCGATTTGTTGCGCCGCCTTGAGCTCGACGCGATGCCGCTGGCCGTAGTCGAAGCTCAAGGCATGGAGCTCAAAGCCGAGTTCGCGCGCGATCGCGAGAACGGTGGCAGAGTCGAGTCCACCGCTAAGGAGGATGACTGCTCTCTTTGTCGCAGCTAAATGCAAGTTCACCGGCGTTAACGCGGAGCCGGCCTCCCTCGGCCGGGTTTTCGGGAATTTCGTGATTCCCTGATTGGCATTTTCGTGATTCCTCTCACAAGTGGAATCGAGAACTACCGAGTCGTGAAAAGGCTACGCCAAAACCCGGCCGAGGGCGGCCGGCTCCACATTTCCTCGTCATGGTCTTAGCCGACTCTCGATGGATCGGCAGGATGGCGCATCGGTCCGCGTCCTTTGAACCAGAGCGCTCCACCGTGCTCCCGGAAACTGCTTGGATGGACGGGATCATCGCCGCGGGTGAGATCCTGTTTCTTCGCAGCATCGCGAGCCTTGATTGCGGCGAGTACTCGATCCGGTGTGAATGGAGCTTCGCGCAGACGAATGCCTACGGCGTCAAAGATCGCGTTTGCAATGGCGGGAATGCATGCGGCCAGCGAACCTTCACTCGCTTCCTTCGCTCCGAAGGGACCTTCCGGATCTATGCTCTCGACGATATAGCTGATGACCTCTGGTGATTCCACAGCAGAGGGGGATTTGTATTCGAGCAGGCCAGGATTCATCAGCAGCCCATCTTTCCAGACCATTTCTTCCTGCATCGCTTGACCTAGTCCCATCCACACTGAGCCGATCACTTGTCCTTCGACCGAAGTGGGATTCAGCGCGCGTCCGCAGTCGTGGGCTGCCCAGACTTTGTGGACCGTGACTTCGCCGGTTTCTTCGTCGACGCTCACTTCCGCTACTTGAGCCGAATAGGAGTACGCCGGAGACGGCCCCACGCCCGCGCCTTTGTGTTTGCCACCGCGAGCTTCGGCAGGCGGCGCATAGGAACCAGTGCCGGTGAGCGCGCCACTGAAGTCGATCGCAGCAACGACGGCCTCTTCGAATGACATATGTTCCTTCGGGCCTTCGTCTCGGCGCTTTTGCTGAACTGAGTTGCGCAGAATCTGACCATCGACTCGTCCAGATACAGTAGGCTCCGGAGGCACACTGCCTCGGATCATCCCGTGTGCAGAGCCAGACTGCTGCCTAGTTGCGTCCGAGCCGGCCGGGCCTCTCGGCGTATCTTTGTCCTCGAGTACTTCCGCAGCGCTCTTCTCTCCCGAAACGGAATTCACTCCTATCTTGCGGACGTGATCGCCGCGCATGATGACATCTTCAGACGCACAGGCCATCTTGCGAGCGGCTGCGGTGACAATCTTTACCTTCACCTCTTCGGCTGCGCGCATTGCGGCGTTGCCGTTCATGAAAGTCACGCGACTTGAATAAGAACCGATGTCGACGGGAGTGAGATCGGTATCCGCGGCAACAACCTTCACGCGTGCGAGATTACAGCCGAGGACCTCGGCGACGATCTGCGCGACCATCGTGTCGGAGCCCTGACCGATATCTGAGGCCCCGGTATACACAATCACGCCGCCATCACGATCGATTTTGATGTTGACCGTGGAGTGCGGCATGTCGGAGCGAATGATGGAATTTGCGGCGCCGCTCACGTAATGGCTGCACCCCATGCCCAGTCCGCGACCGCGTCCAAGTTTGCCTTTGCGCTCGTTCCAGCGAGATCCTTGGAGAACCTTATCGATGCACTCCGGCAGGCCGTAGCTCTGCACGCGCAGTCCATTCACGGTGATGCACGGCGGCTTCAGCAAGTTGATACGTCGAACCTCCGCCGGATCCATGCCGATGGCTGCGGCAAGCTCATCCAGTTGCGACTCGAAGGCGAATCGGACATTTACGGTTCCATGCCCGCGCATCGCGCCGCACGCGGGCTTGTTCGTCAATACGCGATAGCCATCGAAGCGGATGTTGGGAATGTCATAAAGAGCTCCCAGCAGCGCTCCCGAATAAAGGATGGTTACGACACCATAGGAGCAATACGCGCCGCCATCTTGAATGACTCGTGCTGCTACCGCATCAACCCTGCCGTCGCGTCTGATTCCTGTTTTGAGATCGACAATCGTGCGCGGGCGTCCGCGATGCGCCCAGAAGACTTCCTCTCGCGTGTATGTGATCTTCACCGGAGCTTTTGCTTTCCGGGCCGCTACAGCAGCGATGATCTCGAGCGGAATAACCTCGCTCTTACCTCCAAAGCCACCACCGACGAGCGGTTTGATGACGCGAATCTGCGCCATCGGGATGCCGAGCACGATTGAAAGTTTGTGCTGAAGGTAGTAAGGCACCTGCGTCGACGACCAGACGGTCAGCCGGCCAGCTTGCCCGGTTTGGGGATCGAAGTCGAAGCCGGCGAGCGTGGAGTGCGGCTCCATCGCCGCATGTGTAACTTCATTCGCGAGATAACGGCCTTCAATAATGTGGGCGGCTTCGCGAAAGCCCTGCTCTGGATCGCCGAAGATGTGGTGATAATCCTTCTCGAGATTGTTCGCCTTTTCCGCGTGGATGAGATCGGAAGTCGCCTTCATCGACTCTTCGGGATCGAAGTACGCGGGCAATGGCTGATACTCGACCTCGATCAACTCGAGCGCCTGTTCTGCAATCGATTCCGATTCAGCTACTACGCAGGCGACGTTATCGCCCACGTAGCGGACCTTGTCCACGACAAGCGCAGTTTCATCGTGTCCAACCGGAAGAATGCCGTACTTGTTCGGGGCGTCGTCGCCTGTAACTATGGCAATCACGCCATCCAGCGCGAGAGCACGCCGGGCGTCGATACGCTTAATAGTGGCGTGCGGATATGGCGAGTGCAGGATTTTCCCGATCAGCATGCCCGGAACAGAGAGATCGTCGGCGTACTTCCCCGCTCCCGTGGTTTTTCCGGCGGAGTCGATCAGGGCAACTGGTTTTCCGATAACTGAGAACTCTGACATTTGTTATCGCTTGCTCGCGGCAATGCCTTCTTGCTCAGCGCGGACCGCCGCTTTAATTGCTTGATACATCTGCGTGTATCCGGTACATCTGCACAAATTGCCGCTTAGCGCGTGGCGAATGTCTTCGTCGTTGGGATCGGGATTACGTTCAAGTAGTGCTTTAACAGTCATAATGAATCCCGGCGTGCAGTATCCGCATTGTGCACCACCCCATTCACCATATGCCTTCTGAATTGCCGCCATGGCTCCGTGCTCTGCGACTCCCTCGACGGTGGTGATCTCCGGACCAATGCCTTCTTCGTCTGCTGCTACTGAGAGTGTAACGATGGTGCAGGAGAGCATTGGAATTCCGTCCACAAGAACGGTACACGCACCGCACGAGGAGTCGTCGCAGCCGCGTTTCGATCCGGTGAGTTCGAGCTCTTGGCGCAGAGTGTCGAGTAGCAGCTGTGAAGGTTCTATTGCGAGTTCACGCTGCCTGCCGTTCACTCGCAGCTCAGCCAATTCCTTTTTCATGAGTCAGCTCTAGCATAGCTGACTGCGAACGCGTGAAGAAATGATTGGGCGGGGAATCCTAGCTGGCCTTGTGATCAGAGGTCGAGCGCAACGACTGATGGGCCACTTCAACGAAGGCCATAGCGGCGCGGGGTAGAGTGCGATCTTTGCGGTACACCAGCCCCAACTCACGCTTGAGCTTGAGATCCTTGATTGGGATTAATCGGAGACGCCCTGCCTGGACGTCGTCTTGGGCGAAGGTAGTACTGATAACGGATGCACCAAAGCCCCCAGCAACAAACTGCTTAATGAGCGTGATGCTACCCAGTTCCATGGAGATGCGCAGGCGGTCGCGGAACGGATTGAACATTCTCTCAAGCGCCTGGCGGGTCGATCCGGTTTTAGGAAAGATTAGCGGCACCTCGGCGATTTCAGACAGGGTAACGACCTTTTTGGCCGCGAGCGGGTGACCCGCCTGGATGACGAGTTGGAGCTCATCACGAAAAATCGGGGTAATGCGCAGACACGAGCTCTTTACCGGTAGTGTAACGATTCCGACATCAACCGCCCCCAGCTCTATCTTCTCGATGATCTTGCGGCTGAAGTTCCGATAAACGCTGATCCGAACCGACGAATATTTATTGTGAAACCGCTCGAAAACCTTGGGCAAAACATAGAGAAAGGTCGCTTCGTTGGCACCTATCGAGAGCACGCCGCGGGTTTCTTCGGACGCATGGGAGAGCGCATTGCGGGATTCGTCATGCAGACGAAGCAAGGTCTGCGCATATTGCAGCAAAATCTCTCCAGCCGGCGTGAGTCGGACGGCCTTGCCGGAGCGATCGAAGAGCCGCTGCTGGTAGTCTTCCTCGAGTTGGCGGATCTGTGCGCTGACTGCTGGCTGGGATCGAAATACTTTCGCCGCTGCGCGCGAGAAGTTCCCTTCTTTCGCCACTTCGACAAAGGTTTTCAGATGATCCAGGTCCACGCCCCACCCAATCCACCGCGCAGATTTGCTTCCATGCTGATTACATCGCGAGTCGAACAGCTTTACCTAATAAGAAAAATCAATCTGCGGGATTGATTTCGCTGATGTTGCTACATTGGTAAAACTCAGAGGTGAATCATGACAAACCGACTCGCTTGTATCTGCGCGATTTTACTCAGCACAACTGCGCCTGCTCCCGGTCAAACGAACCAGGATTCAAATGCGAAAACTACATCTGGCGCCCGCCCAAGTGCGGCCATCCAACAACCGGTCGATTTAAAGAGCGATCTCCAAAAAATGCGTGTCCTGATCGAGCAGATGCAGCGGAACGTGGCCTTCGTGTCTGCCGGAGATACGCCTTTGAAGCATCAGTTTCAGCTCGAGATTGAAATGTGGCAGCTCCTTCTGCGGGACATGGATCGCAAAATAGACGAGAGCGGAATGGCAACTCGTTGACCTCGCGCCGTTCCCTCGCGCAGGCACGAACCCTACAGATTGGGATCGAACTGGTGGGATTTCAGAGCCCCTCAGCTTGTTCCACCAAACGGCGCACGTCCTGTTCCTGAACCACAACTCGTTCAAATTCGCTGTGTGCTTTTCCAAATGAGACTGTCTCATTTCGAAACTGCATAGGACCAGTCACGACAGTCCGGAGACCGGCATGCACTTCTCTGACTCCGGTCTGCTGAATGACGGCTCTTACGTTTCTTGGGCGAATGCCTCCGGCTGCCATGATCGAGACCTGCTCCCCTGCTTGCCTCACCAATGATGCCAGAACCGGAATTCCTTCCGATGCCAGGGCTGCGCCTCCTGAGGTAAGTGCTCGGTCTGCTCCACAAGCGATTACATCGTTCAGAGCAGTCAAAAGGTCCCTGCACATGTCAATTGCACGGTGGAAGGTTACCGACATGGGACGCGCGGCCTCCGCCAACTCCCGTGTGAGTTCCACATTGACACTTCCTTCGGGATTGAGGGTTCCCAATACCACACCGTCAACTCCCATTCGCTTTGCGGCGGCTATGTCGCGAAGCATTACCTCTTGCTCCTCGTCGGAGTAGCAGAAGTCGCCGCCGCGGGGACGGATGATCACGTGCAATGGGATTTTCAGCTGATCGCGAACGACGGCGATCAGTCCCTCGCTTGGCGTCACCCCTCCTTCAAGTGGATCGCTAAACAACTCGACGCGATGCGCCCCGCCGGCCTGGGCCGCCAATGCTGACTGCACTGAGTGCGCAGCAATTTCCACTGTGATTCGCTTTGCAGACATAGAACCGGAATGGAACAGCGTAACTCGGCGTTGCTCCGTCGTAACTTTTCCAGGTTACCTTTCTCAATTAACCATAATGGGAACCAAACACAGAAAGAATTCTATTCACAATTCCAGAATTGCATGTAAACTCTGTGATTCGCTCGACGGATACACAAGCATTCGATATCTTGAGAATAACCGGTTGTGCCACTTTGGTGGCGTGACGAGTTGGTCTTTTGGTTGTTAGAATCATCTTCCCAATTCGGGAGTTAAGGAGATCGCGTTGGATACTGAACAGATTATTCAAGCATTGAAGGCCGAGCGCGACAGAATCGATAGAGCGATCGCGGCGCTCGGGGGTGGAGGAGGCGGTGGAGCCCGTGCTGGACGAGGCGGGGGACGCCGTGGACCTCGGATGATGAGTGCGGAAGCGAGGAGGCGAATCTCCGAAGCGCAAAAGAGACGTTGGGCGGAACAACGAAAGAAGAACAAATCCTAATATCGATGGAAGACAACTATGCCTAAATCAACGAAGAAAAAAGGTTCAGCTTCGCGAGCCTCCGGCGGAGCTGGAAAAATCGTTCCTTTAGCCGTTTTGGAAAAGCAGGCTATCCAAGGCGCATTGAAAGCCACAAACGACGACAAGCTGAAAGCAGCGCGAATGCTTGGCATCGGCAAGACTACGTTATATCGCAAGCTGAAAGAGTACGGCTGGTAATCAAATCCTCGGGAATGCGCTGCTGCAGGCCTCCTGGAGCAGCGCCCACAGGATTTGTGCATCCTGGATCAGCCCAGGTGAGATTTGGCGAACTCAGTTGGGCTAGGCAGCGGTTCCACGCGGCCTCTCATAATGGCCTGCATTTCACTCATCAGTTCTGTGTGAATAAGTCCATTGGTGGCCAGCACGTCGCGACTTACAGCGACGTCAAATCTGGTTCCATCTACATGTGTAAGCTTTCCCCCTGCCTCTTCCACCAATAGTGCGCCTGCCGAAGTGTCCCACGCATTCAAATTGAATTCCCAATAGCCATCGTAACGACCCGAGGCAACGCACGCGAGATCCAGTGCAGCCGATCCGGCACGACGTAATCCGTGAGATTTGAGCGTGAGCTGGTGATAGAAGTGGATGTTCGGATTGAGATGGCGTTTCTTACTGGGAAATCCGGTCCCCAACAAACTCTCGCCCAATGTCCGGGCCTTGGAAACGCGAATCGCTTCACCATTCAAGGTCGCACCGCTTCCCCGCTCAGCAGCGAAGAGTTCGTTCCGCGTCGGATCGTACACAACACCGGCGATCACTTCATTGTTGCGCGCGAGTCCGAGCGAGACACAGAAGACAGGAAAGCCGTGCGCGAAGTTCGTGGTCCCATCGAGAGGATCGACGTACCAGAGACAGTCGCTGGAGCTCTGGGAGCGCGATCCTTCCTCTCCTACGATCCCATGACTGGGAAACGCGGCGCGAAGGCTCTCTACAATGAGCTTCTCAGAAGCGCGGTCGGCCTCTGTTACCACGTCCACTGTTCCCACACCCTTGTACTCGGTCTTCACGCCGCGGTCCAAATACTCGAGCAGCAGCGCGCCGGCACGGCGCGCGATTTCAGAAGCGGTGTTGATGTAATCGGGATGTTGGCTGCTCACAGACGCCCTCGGCGTCCGTTGTCTTCGGCGATGTAGACGATCTCGTGCTTATAGATGAAAAGATTGGGAGCATGCTCGCGCGTCAGCCGGATCATATTGGCGTCGTAATACTCGATCCAGCCACGGATTGATTCTCCACCTGCAAGCTTCACCGTTACGGGCGTTTGTTTCTCGCCAAGCGCCTTCAGGTAAGAACCTTCCATGCCAGTCTCTTCGGGTGGAGCAGCCTTGGATTTTTTTTG
>DASTZZ010000112.1 GCA_035764005.1 Terriglobales bacterium | reverse complement strand
CCGCGAATCTGGGGGAAGATAAACCACATCCAGTGCGTGCGCTTGCGGCCTTCGCGCAACTCTGAGAGAACTCGCTGGTACACAGGGTTCTGCGCTTCAACGAAGCGCTGCAGGTTGTAGCGATCGAGATCCATCGACTTTCGACATAAGCAGAAAGCGTTATGTCTTGATCGATGGTAAACCTTCGAGGATTATTACCAGTTCTTCGCCAGCGGCAAGGCGTTCATCCACCTTGGCAAAAGTCTCCGTAATACTGGCGCGGATTTCAGGATTTGTTTTCAGAGCATCGAACAATTGAGCGCAGGCAGGATCGCGCTCGGCGATGGCCTTGTACACGAGGCGTTCGGTGTATACGCGCTCGAATAGAGCCGCTATGCGCTGGTTTGCCGTGAGTGCCGGTTTTGGAGGAATCGGAGTCTCTTCCGGAGCCTCTTGCGCGGATTCATCCGGTCGAAACGTAACTCGGCCGCAGCCATCGCCCCGACACATCAATGCCACAAGTTGCAGAGCCTTGCTGCCATTCCCATTCGGAGGCATCTGCAGACGCACTGGAATCTTCTCCAGTTGGGTGTTGCCGCAGGTGCACGTCAAACTCTTGAGAGGCATTGGGGAGAACTCCTACTTAGCGCTCTTCATTCCTGAGTGGGTTTGCTTTCTGCGCCGACCACATCACGTCCAAGCTCGCTGTCCGTGCTCGTCTCTTCGTGCACATGATCGACACGAACGCGGCGCGCGATTACATTCGCCGAATCCATGCGAAGGAAGTGTCCGTTGTGGACCAAAGTGTTGAACCGGAACCAGTCGGTGCGATACATGCGACCGGCGGCAAAAAATGTCGCCGAGGCGTCGACCACGCCTTCGAACTCATGCCCGGTCATGGTGAGCAGCCGTTTGCTCACGTTGTCTGTCCATGACGAGCCTCCAATGAGTGGATCGTTGAGCACCCAGCGGTCAAATGGAACCGAAGTCGATAAGTTCCGAAATTGAACTACCTGGAGCAGCACAGAAACTTTGGCCAAGTTGGTGACTACGATCTCTACATCCGTGGCCGAGAGCCGGCGCAGCTTGATGTGCAGTTCAGGCGACCACTCACGCTCGAACTCGGCGCGCGCGAGCGCGAGTCCTTTGTCCGAAGCCTCGACTTGGCGCAGCGTGGCGCGAGCCAGCACCAAGCTGAGAATGCTGGTGACCACGGTCGCAACTACAGGAATGTAGTTGATGACCGAAGTAACCACCCCGCTGTGCTGAATGAACCAAGACATAAGTTGCGCAAGCGTACCTGCATTCCCGAAACGAAAGTAGATGCGTCTGGGGTAGTGGACTTTGGTAACGACCGGGAACGGCGAACACGAAGGTCACGAAGACAACAAAAGAGGTCACAAGGAATCATTTGTGTGACCTCTATGTGTTGCCTTCGTGACCTTCGTGTCCGCCGTTCCTGTGGCTATCGGCCCGGACCGACGTTGTCGCTGGAATTGGGATCCCAGGTGAGTTCCACTCCGGAACCTTCCTTTACTTTTCCGGAGAGTCCGGTGCCTTCTTCAGGTGGAAGGCCGGCTAGTTCGCGCTTTCGGTTTTGGATTTCGCGCAGATCGCGCAGGATCTGGGCTTCGCGTTGCACATATTGATCATCGGTGATCGAACCCTCTTCGAGTTCGATTTGGAGATGCAGCAGTTGCTCTTTCAGGGGAGCATCGTCGGTGTATTGCTCCTCAGCCACCTTGGCCAAAGTCCGCAGGATGGACTTGAAGCCGGTGAAGGGAAGCATGAGAAGGTCGTCAACGAAGAGCATATGTTCACTTAGTTTTGTCATTCCGAGCGCAGCGAGGAATTCCTATAAAGACCATACCGTGCATTCAGAAGGACACGCTTTTTGGCAAGGTAGGGATTCCTCACCGCCAAAAACAGGCGGTTCGGAATGACACGCCAAAACCCTAACTCGCCGTCCCTCTCTCCAATTTCAGCCTGATATTCACAAAGTTATAAGGCGGCCAAGGTCCGGTGTACTTGAAATTCAATCGGTCGCCAAACTTCTGCGCCACCGCATTCACGGCGGCGTCGAACTCCGGCTCCTTATCCTTTTGGATGAGGAAAGCGGCGTTCATGATCATCTTGTCGCCGATGACTTTATTGTCGCGAGAAGCCACGCAGACGGCGCGCAGGCCGTCATAGATTTCGCGCACGACTTCTGCCGCTCGCTCCGCCAGCGCCTTATCGATCATGCGGCCGAGCTGCATGCGGGCGAAGTAGGTGGACTGCAAATGCTTGCGTGTAAGCTCGTGCTGGAAGCGGTGGATCTCCTCGTTCTCGCGCTTGAGCTCTTCGACGATGCGATCACGATCCCAGGTGACCTTAAGTCCGAATTCGAGCTTGTTCGCCATCTGCTTAAGCACATCTTTCAGCGATGGATAGATGCTCTTGAGGACTTCGCGAATGTCATCGTCGGTGCGAAAAACAGTACCGAAGCTCATAGGGATGATCGTGTTGTTCTTCATCACGGTTTCGATCACGTGCTCGTGGGCGAGAGCGTTCTCGCGTGTGGGATCGAAGATGAAGACCGGCGTCTTGCTCACGACGGCAGCGACGTCGCCATGATGAACGGTGTACACGTTTTCACCGGCGCCACCGATTCCGATTTTACCGAAGCTGAAAGGATCGCGTGCTTCGATCACGCCATACACATATCGGCCTTCCTGCTGCTGTTGCTGCAGGCGTGCGCTAGATTGCGCGGGACTTTCGACCGGCTCCAGGCTGTGAACTTCCTTTCGCGCTTCCTTTTTGCTTCGAATCGGCGTGGGACTCGCCTTCTTCTTCGCTTTGCTTGGGCTCATACTCTTCCTTCAAAAGTTTGTCGATCGTGCTGAAGAACTCTTCTATATCAATCGGCTTGTACAGAATCGCGATATTGTCTTTGCGCGCCTGCTCGGCGGTTTCCTTGCTTGCATATCCGGTCAAGATAGCCGCACGCACCTTCGGATTCTTGCGCCTTCCCTGCTCAATGACCTCAAAGCCAGTGTGCTCCTGCTCCAGGGAATAATCGCAGAGCAGCAGATCGAAATCGCGCCGTTTGAGCGCGGCAAGCGCATCGACGGACGAAAGTGCAGTCTCGACGTCGTAGCCTTTTTTGGACAGAATCAGCCCGTAGGTGGTGAGCACGGCGCGCTCATCGTCGACTACGAGAATCGAGAATTTCTTATCTGCTGCCATTCCTTTTCTGAATATCATTCCGAGCGTAGCGAGGAATCCCTACTACTACGAAACCGCTTGGGCGTGGTAGGGATTCCTCGCTGCGCTCGGAATGACAACAAACTGCTACCGTACCGCCGGCAACTCGATCTTGAAAATTGTTCCCTTCCCTACCTTACTCCGCACCGAGATCTTTCCGCCGTGGTTGCCGATGATGCCGCGAACGATCCAGAGTCCAAGGCCGGTGCCCTTCTCTCCCTTGGTCGTGACAAACGGTTCGAAGATGCTCTTCTGCAATTCTCTGGGAATCCCCGAACCGGTATCTGCTACGAGAATGCGAATACTGCCAAGCGGGAACTCTTTACTAGTGCGCACATGACGCGTTCGCAACTGGAGGCGCCCACCATCGGGCATTGCGTCCTTGGCATTGATAACCAGGTTGGAAAGCACTTGACGTAGCTGATCGGCGGCAACAACTGCATCTGGCAACTCGCTGAGCTTGGTCGTGACTTCGATGTTGCTACGCTGCAGCTGGCGATTGAGCAGCAGCAGCGTGTCTTCGATCAGCACATTGATATTGACCGGCTTCACCTGCTCATTGTTGCGGTAGAGACCCAACATTTGCCGCACGATGCGCGCGACGCGCTCGGTCTCAGATTTCAGAATGTCATAGACTGGCTGCGCGTCCGGACGTACCGAATCCGACAGCAGGTAGATGGCGTTCTTGATCGCCTCCATCGGATTGTTAACTTCGTGAGCAATGGTTGCGGCAAGGCGTCCTGCGGCAGCGAACTTTTCGATTTCGAGCATGCGCCGCTCGACTCTCAATTGCTCAACACGCCGCAGCGCGGTTAAATCGCGAAGTACGGTGACAGTGAACGCCACCTGTCCGCGCTCGTCATAGATTTTTCCCGAGCGCGTGTCATATTCGATCTCCTGCCGGCTGTTGGGATCGCTAAGCTTGATGGACCCGCTTTCTTTGTCGGCAAAACCAAAAGTAAAGGCGGTAACGTATGCGTCAAGTTGGGCCTGATTTTTGACACGAATCGTGTCAGGCACTCGCGTGGGGCCGACGGGCTCTTTTTCGCCAACGCCAAACAGGTTCTGCGCAAGCGGATCGAGCAGGACAGCTTTCGCGGAGCCGTCGCACACAACAATGGGATCGCCCACGCTTTCAATAATGACGTTCAACCGGTCGCGGTCCTGGCGAACTAACTCTTCCGCAGCGCGCAGCTTCTCGTAATTGGTGCGTAATTCCTGATCGGCGCGTCGCAGATCGGTTACGTCGCGCATGACCGTGACCATGCCAAGCGGCATGCCATCGCGTCCAAACGTGGGTGTGCAGACGGCCTCAAACAGCATCTCTTCGCCTTCGATAGCATCGATGAGGGTGAGGTCACGTGAGGCTTCCACGCCAGAGACCGCCACTGACGACAACGCCGCAGAAAAGAGAAGATTGTTCATCTCTACTGCGCGCGCCAAACCTTCCGTGAGCCCTTCGGCAATTGTGGAATCCGGAACTTTGAAGAAGCGCTCAGCAGCGCGGTTCTGCACGATGACGCGGTAGTGATTGTCGGTGAGGATGACAGGATCACTCATCGACTGCATGACGGTTTGCAGTTGGGCGATGGTCACGTCCATGTCCGTCATGCGGTTGTAGTAGTGCTCAACTTTGAAGAGCCGCGAGAGATAGCGATTGGCCATCTCAATCAGGTTGTTAAGGAGGATGATGTCCGGAGCGGCTTTTGTCGGCAGTTCAACGGCCACCAGCGCAGCATACGCCCGCATGTTGCAGGTACCGCATACCTGACTCTCCAGGCTCATCTTGCGGCGACGCATGCAGTTATCGACGGCCAAACACTCGCTGCGACGCTCGCGCTCGGCTTCCCAGCAGGGGGTTGTGTTGCTGTACAGAATCGGATGGCAGTAGAGGGAACGATGATGAAGCGATGAGTCCTTCACCACGCTAGGGCGCTGAGAATGCAGCACGTCGACGACGGGGTTCTCGGCAGCGAAGAGCGAGCTGCGGAAGCGATCGAGGTAATTCTTCGAGCAGTTCAGCGAGGCTGAAGGCAAAACTTCGCCGGTTTCGAAATCGACAGCCACGATGAAAGTTCGATCGAAGCCCAGGCCAACGATCTCCTCAAGCAGGATCGGATAAACCTCTTCCGAGCGCTCAGCCTGGAGCAGGCGGAGCGCAGCCGGAGCGCGACGAGGCGAGCCATTTCGCTTGGCTGTCTCCGGCTTCTGCAGGCGAAGTTCGGGCGTTGCCATCATGGGCCCCTAAACGGCGAGGCTTACCGCCTGCCTCCACGACGTACACGTGTGGGTCGTGTACCCGGAACTTCTTCCTCTTCTGTGCCGAACGTTTCTTCCGGCACACCGGCGATCTGCGGACGGCTGACGGTCGGCATGAGTCCGACTGCGTCTGCGTACTTGAGGTACGTGTCGATCGAGGCGACGACGACGCGCGCTTCCACCGTGATCAGATCAATGCCCACCAGCGAAATGCGCACCCACGCGTCAATGACAATGCCTTTGTCCAGTACCCGATCAAGAACGTCAATTAGACTTGATCCGCCAGATACTCTTTCAACAGCCATTTAAGGCCCTCCTGAATCGATTAAAACCTGCTTGCTACTTACTTATTCGTTCCTCTCGGCTTCGGACGAGTCGAACTAGCAGTCGCCGAACGCCTCTGTCCGCGAGTGCCTGCTGCTCGCGTTTGCGCCTGAGCGGGCAAAGGCCTCTCTGGCGCTGTCGGCAAGCGATGGGTCAAATTGGGATCAAATTTCCACCAGTTCATTCCGATCTGCTCTGCTTTGTCGACCGAGCAGACCAGCAGACGAATGCGGACCGTCAGCAGCTCGACATTCGCGAGGGAGATGCGGATGTCGCCGGCGATGACGAGTCCTTTATCGAGAATGCGGTCCAGAATATCGACCAGATTGGTGTTGCCGGATACCGTCGGGAAGCGTTCCATCCTGTAAGACGTTGACCTCGCTTTCAGCTCCTAAGCTGCTCGCCACAGCAAGAACCGCATTGCTTATGGCCACTCGCTACAAGTGACGGCACGCGGCAAAACGCTCCTGATGCCACGCCACTCCTAAGCTTCAGGTTAGCTTGCGCTTGCAGCAAACTACCGCACAAACGCAGCCCAATTCATACACGGCTGCGCTTTACTTCCCGAAGAGTCTAACGGAAAACGTGCCCGGACGGGTGCGGGGGGAAGCATCCGTGAATACCGCATTAAACTGTACAGATTTCTAATATAACGCACAGTTCGATGCAGAACTGCGGAACAGAGTTGCTCCGGAAAAAATTCATTTAAAGGCAGAAATTTCCTCAGCAAAAATAGCGGTCTGTGGACGCCAAACTGTGCCTGTTTGCGACGTGGATTGGGAACCCTGACTGTAACAACGATGTTTGAGATTCTCGTAAAGGTACCTGGGAAAGTCAAACCGCAGCTGGCAATGAAGGGCCGGCTCCCCCAACAAGACGCCCGCGAACAAAACTACCCTTGACTATCTACAATCGCTTTGTAGATTATCTTCAAATGGGCAAACCGAGCGATTTGGTCCAAGGCACCCTCGATCTATTGGTCATGCGGACGATTGCGCCCGAGCCGAAGCACGGTTGGGCCATCGCTAAACGGATCGAACAGATTTCCGATGAGGTGCTGCAAGTGCAACAAGGCTCGCTGTATCCGGCACTGCATCGCTTAGAGCAGCAGGGCTGGATCAAAGCCGAGTGGGCACGGACGGAAAACGGCCGCGAAGCCAAATTCTATTCGCTGACGAAGGCCGGGCAAGAACAACTCGAAACCGAGAAGGCGAATTGGAGCCGGTTATCCGGCGCCATCAACGTGGTGTTGCGAAAGGCTTGAGGAACACAGGTCCAAGGACCGACGCGCGCCCTCGCGCGGGTTCTGGCATTCGTGACTTCGCGATTTAAAAACCTCCCAATCACGAAATCACGAAGGACAGAACGCGGACGGGCGCGGATGCCAATCGTCGGTCCTCTGGTCCTAATGGAGGTATTATGCGTTGGTTCGATCAACTACGACTCCGACTCCGCACGCTGTTTCGGCGTGCTCGCGTTGAAGACGAACTCCAACGCGAACTCCAATTCCATCTCGACCAGCAGATCGTGGAGAACCTGGCTGCCGGCATGTCACCCACTGCAGCGCGCGAAGCGGCGCTGCGCCGGGTCGG
Organism: Terriglobales bacterium; assembly: GCA_035764005.1. Classification (NCBI taxonomy): domain Bacteria; kingdom Pseudomonadati; phylum Acidobacteriota; class Terriglobia; order Terriglobales; species Terriglobales bacterium. The sequence continues at coordinate 48,472 of DASTZZ010000112.1, read as the reverse complement.
AGGTGTTGAGCAAATCCAGGAGAGGTGCCGGGATCAGCGCGGACTGCATTTGCTCGAAACCACTCTGCAGGATATCCGCTACTCGCTGCGGTCTTTACGTAAGAGCCCGGTCTTCACCGCAGTTGCAGTTCTCACCCTGGCGCTCGGGATCGGAGCAAACATCGCGATCTTCAGCTTGATCGATTCCATCCTGCTGAGTTCCTTGCCGATACGACATCCCGAGCGACTCTTCTTTATGGATACCACTTCCGTAAAGGTCGGAATGTTCAACGTCTCGACGAGGCTTCTCTATCGTGATTTGGAGCAAATGGAAAAGCGATCCACTCAAATTGCGGGCTTCGGCTCGAGCGATCGAACAGCCAGATTGAACATCGCGGTCAACGGTCGTGCAGAAGTGGGTCCGGGTGATTTCGTTTCGGGAACATATTTTCAGTTGCTCGGAATTCAGCCCCAAATTGGGAGGCCACTCCTTCCGGACGACAATCTCGAGAGTAGCGGAGCATCCGGCGGATGGTCGGCTGTCATCAGCGACAACTACTGGCATCGCCGTTTTGCCGCAGATCCGAACATCCTTGGGCAGCACATCACGATTAATACAATCCCATTCGTCATCGTAGGAGTGCTGCCGCCGATTTTTTCCGGCCTGAGCTTGGATCAACCTGCGGACGTGCTGATGCCGGCCATTACACAGCTTCAGGTAGCGGGCGGATCTGCTTCCGCCGGCTTTCCCAAACCAGAACAGTCCCCCGGTCAGATCTTTGCGTTGCTCAAGCCTGGAGCTTCCATCAAGAAGGCAGTGGCAGAATTGACTGTCATCTTCCGCAGCACGGAGTTGGCCGACGACAGTCTTCCAGCCCCACAACGGGAAGCCATGAAGAAGCGCGACATCGAACTCTATCCCGCCGCGCAAGGAATAAGTTCGCTGCGCCGCAGTTTTGCCGAGCCGCTTCAGGTACTGATGGTGATTGTCGCGCTGATCATGCTCATCGCATGTGCGAATATCGCCGGGCTTCTGCTGGCGAGAGCAAACGCGCGCCAGAAAGAAACTGCTATTCGCCTTAGCCTGGGCTGTAGCCGAAAGCGCATCGCGCGCCAGTGGCTCACAGAGAGTTTGATGTTGTCGATGCTTGGATGCGCGGTCGGCATTCCTCTCGCCCTGGCTGTGCGAAGCCTGATCGTCAGGCTCGGCGGACAATCTGCGTCCGCAATCGGAATCAATTGGGACTACCGCCTGCTCGGTTTCGTAGTCCTGATCGGCATCATCACTGCCCTGCTATTCGGAGTCGTGCCGGCGCTCCGACAAACTCGAATCGCTCCTAATGACGCTCTAAAGGCTTCGACTACAACGCAGTCCTCGGGTCGTCTGCCGTTTGGACGAATCCTGGTCAGCGCGCAACTGGCGATCTCTCTCGTGCTGGTCGCTGGATCTGGCTTGCTGCTGGTCACGCTGCACAATCTTTACCAGACCCAATTGGGATTCAACATCGAGCATCTCCTAATGATGACACTCGACCCACGCCTCAGTGGCTACGACGATGCTCACACGCACGCCATTTACGTGAGACTGCTTGAAGACCTCGATCGAATGCCATCGGTAAAATCGGCGACGCTCATGAACAATCCGTTTTTGACGGCCCGTGCGCATCTCTCGCATGCAACTTTTCCCGGGTATAGCCCGCAGCCGGGAGAAGACCTCTTGAATTCCTGGATCTTGAGTTACGGGGTAGGCCCACGCTTTTTCGGAACCTTTCAAATGCCGCTCGTTTCAGGACGCGACTTTACCGACTCCGATAATGAACATGCGCCGCCAGTGGTGGTGGTGAACGAAGCACTCGTCAAGCACTTTTACGGCGACAAAAATCCGATCGGGCAAAAAATCGAACTTGGCTCAATTTTCAAATCGGGACAAGAAAAGATGGCCGAGATCGTAGGCGTAGTCCACAATGCTCACTACTTCGATGTGAAAGATGAGCAGCAGATGGCGATCTTCACCGACCTTTTCCAGGTACAGCCCTCGCAGTTTGGCTCAGCGCAGACGGTGATGGTGCGAGGCACGGGAGATCCAACGCGCCTGCTCGATGATGTGCGGGCGGTCGTCCACAGAATCGATCCAAGCTTATCTCTCTTCAACGTCACCACAATGCGAGCGCATCTGGATAACTCGCTGGGACAGCCACGACTCCTGGCGGTGCTCTCCAGCTTTTTCGGGCTGCTCGCACTGCTCCTTTCCGCTATCGGTCTTTATGGCGTGCTGGCATACGGCGTCAGCAAACGAACTGGCGAGATCGGAATTCGGATGGCGCTCGGCGCCGACCGCGCCAGCATCACTCGATTGATCCTCGGCGACACGGCGCAAGTGTTGATCGTTGGAATTGGGGTGGGCCTTGGCCTGGCATGGGCAAGCGCTCGATTGATCAAGAGCATGTTGTACGGCCTTACTCCGCATGATGTGCGCACGTTTGTTCTAAGTGCGCTGGTGTTGGCCATTGTGGCTGTGCTCGCATCTCTGATCCCCACCCGGCGCGCGGTCAAACTCGATCCCATGATCGCGCTGCGCTACGAGTAACCCCGCTTCGGATTGCGCAGCGATTGCCGCATATAATCGCGGGCAATGCCCTCCCGTTCTCGAGCTGTAGCGGAGCAAAGCGTTCTGCGGTTGGATCGTCAGGATCCCTATTTGCGGATCCTTTCTGCAACCGTGTTCGTGCGCGACCAGGATCGAAGCCTGCGCTTCTTCGTCGAGCAACTTGGGTTCACTCTCGTGATCGACATGAGCTATGAATCGGGAGACCGATGGATTGCGGTTGCGCCTCCGGATGGTAGTACCGTGCTGGCGCTTATCTCACCTGCACCCAATTCCAGGGACTCTAAGCGCATCGGACAATCGAAGGACATCTCGTTCGTCACTGAAGATGTAGTCGCCAAATTTCACGAGTGGCGCAATCAGGGCGTTCGCTTTCATCATCCACCGCAAGCGACGCTCTGGGGCGGTATTTCAACCCGCTTTGACGATCCCGACGGCAATACGTTTTCGCTTGTAGGCGGCGATGACTTCGTCCGCGAGATCGAGGCGCAGCGTCGCGCTGCCGCTGAGAAGCTTGAGGCTGAACGCCGCATCGCGCAGGAACTCGACATCGCCAAGCAGGTTCAGGCTCGACTCTTTCCCCAAACTGCGCCTCCGCTACGGACACTGGACTATGCGGGAATGTGCCTGCAGGCACGCGCGGTCGGAGGCGATTACTACGATTTTCTGAACTTCGGACGCGATCGCGTTGGCATTGTGATCTGCGACATTTCCGGAAAAGGAATTGCTGCAGCACTGCTGATGGCCAACTTCCAGGCAAACCTCCGTAGCCAGAGCGCCGTTGCCGCGGATGAGCCCGAACGGTTTCTGCAATCCGTCAATCAGCTCTTCTTTGCCAACTCCGTCGAGAGCGCGTATGCGACATTGTTCTTTGGCGAATATAACGACAGCACGCGTCGCCTGCGCTATGCGAACTGTGGCCACTACTCCGGCCTGCTGCTCAGATCGAGCGGCAAACTCGAACGGCTGGATTCGACCAGCACGGTGTTGGGTTTATTTCCAGAATGGAACTGCTCGATAGCCGATTGCGAACTCGCTCCCGGCGACACTCTCGCGCTTTACACCGACGGCATCCTCGATGCTTTAAGTAAAACCGGGGAAGAATACGGAGAGGACCGGCTTGCCGCCGCTCTCCAGCGCCACCGTAGGCTGCAATCACAACAAATCATCGAAACTATCATCGATGAAGTTCGCCAGTTCGGCGCCGATGAGCAGCTCGATGACATTACGCTCATCGTCGCTAAGGGAAAGAACGCGCCATAGCCAGCGTGTCTTTATAGCTCTCATAATTACTTTGAATCTAAGTCGGACAGAGAAGAATTGGCTCGAAGCAGCCAAACCGCTACTCTGTATGTGCTGTGGAGCAGACTCGTCACACATCGATGGTTCGGCATCAGGCAACTGCCGGCGCCGATCTCAAGAAATTTGACGCCAGCTTCCTGCACCATATTGCCAGAGGCATCGCCTCGGCTGTGCCACTGCCGGACCTGCTGACGCACGTCGTGGAGTTCGCGGTTTCAGCAGCGCAGTGCGATTCTTGCTTTATTTATGTGCTCGAAGGCGATGAACTGATTCTGCGCGCTTCGCACAACGCCCATCCCGACTTGATCGACCATCTCAAACTGAAGCTCGGACAAGGTATTACCGGATGGGTGGCCGAGCACCGGCAGCCGGTGGCGATCGCAAGCAACGCCTATGGAGATCAGCGCTTTCGCGCCTTCAACGAACTCCCTGAAGATCGTTTCGAAGCGTTCCTCTCCGTTCCCATTCTGAATCGAGACCGAGTGGTGGGAGCGATCAACCTGCAGAACCGCGCGCCTTATTCCTACACCGACTACGAGATCAAGATGGTTTCCAGCATTGGCCTGTTAGTCGGCGCTCATGTCGAGATGGCGCGTCTCGAGAGCGAAAACTCACAGCTCTCATACCAACTCGAGACCCGCAAACTTGTGGAGCGCGCTAAAGGCATCCTGCAGCAGGATCTCAAGATCAGCGAGCAGGACGCCTACGTGCGACTGCAGCGCCAGAGCCAGGAAAGCCGCATTCCGCTGCGCGATGTGGCAAATGCCGTGATTCTCAGCCAGAGTCTCCGAGCCAAGCCACGGCCTTAAGGTTCTCGACGTGTTGTCATTCCGAACGGATGCTCACGCGCGCTTTTCGCGTGAGCAGGAGTGAGGAATCCCTACTGACATCCATATGTTTCCACTCACGATACTCGGATCCATAGGGATTCCTCCGCCAACATCAGGCGTTCGGAATGACAGAATTGAACGGCATGCGCCTGCTCTTGAGAAACATCTCCAATCTTCGCGATAAGAACTTTGAATTTGACTTACTAAATACCTGACCGCAGAATCCAAACTGTCAGCACAAGGTTTTCCCTCTTTCGATGCCGAAAGAGGCGAGTCTCTCGGGCACGACGCCGTGCCGCTCCCGTAATCCATATCAGTCGAATTGCTTGCATTCTGAACGACGTTCTACGTGTGTTCTCCGTTCGAATCAGGCATCGCGAATTACGGCCTTGCTCGAAGACTGCAGAACAAATTGTTGGAGGAGGAGTTTGAATGCGTCCCAATACGACACAGCAAACAAAGCTGTCGTTGAGTGCTAAATTTTCGCGTCTTGCCAGGCGACTGCGCGACAAAGAATGGCGCCGCTACGGAGGATTGCTGATCGCGGGCAAAGCCGTCGGCCTAATGGCGGTGCTGGCGGTAATTTACCTGGTGTCGAGCTTCTGTTTCGCTCATGCCTTCGCCGCCGAAGCGATTCCAGAGGTCAAAGTCTCTGACGTGATCAACCCCATCAACACCATGTGGACGCTCATTGCTGCGTTTCTTGTGTTCGGAATGCAGGTTGGGTTCACCATGCTCGAAGCGGGTTTCTGCCGTTCGCGCGAGACCGTGAACGTGTTGATGGAATGCATTGTCGATACCTGCCTTTGCGGGTTGCTGTTTTATGCATTCGGCTTCGCATTCATGTTCAGCCACGGCAACGGATTCATCGGCTATCACTGGTTTTTCTTGAAAGATGCTCCGGTAACCTATGAGACCACCGGCGTGGCGTTTCTTGCATTCTGGCTTTTCCAATTCGCCTTCGCCGACACGTGCTCAACAATCACATCGGGAGCGATGATTGGCCGCACCGGATTCGTGGGCGACCTTCTCTATAGCGTCGCTGTTTCTGGATTTATTTACCCGATCATCGGCCACTGGGCATGGGGTCCGGATGGATTCCTTGCCACCATGGGCTCGGCAGGCAACTTCCTTCCCGGATTGGGACAAGGCTTCCACGACTTCGCCGGATCGACCGTCGTTCACACCATTGGCGGATTCGTCGCCCTGGCTGGATCGATCATTCTCGGACCGCGGCTAGGACGCAAGTTCAAGCGCGATGGCGGCGGTCCCATGATGCCGCACGACCTCACCATTGCTGCCAGCGGCGGCCTGTTGCTCTGGTTCGGCTGGTACGGTTTCAATCCGGGAAGCACCCTTTCCGCGATGGACTTTGAAGGCATCGGTCGAGTAGCGGCCAACACTACGCTGGCTGCTTGCGCTGCTGGCCTGACGGCTATGCTCTACGCGTACATTGGCAGCAAAAAATGGGATGTGAGCTTCACCGTCAATGGATTTCTCGCTGGTCTCGTGGCGATCACGTGCCCATGCTATTGGGTGAGTCCAACCGGTGCGATCCTGCTTGGCGGCGTCGCCGGCGTGATCGTTGTGCTCGGTGTGGAGTTTCTCGAATGGCTACGCATCGACGATCCCATCGGCGCCGTTCCCGTACATGGCATCTGCGGCATTTGGGGCACGCTCTCACTCGGACTGTTTGCCTGCGGTAAATACGGAGCCACTGGACCGATTACTCCGGATAACTCTGCCGCACTCAAAGGTCTCTTCTATGGCGGCGGTACTACGCTGCTGGCTGCTCAGGCCATTGGCAGCGTGATCGTCACACTTTCGACGTTCGCTGTGGCAATGGCAGTCATGTACCTGGTCAATCTGACCGGAACGCTGCGCGTCTCCAGGGAAGGCGAGCTGTATGGCTTGGATCTGCACGAACACGGCATTTCGGCTTATCCGGAATATGTGATCTCCGGTCTGGGCAGACCAGCTGGAATGCCGGCGGAAACCCAGCTTGTGGAAGAGCCGGCGCTCATCGCTGCCAAGGTCACTGCAGGACACGCATTCCAGAAAGTAGGCTCGTGAGCTTCGTCCTGACCTGCCGGAACTGGGGAGCAATGCTCCCCAGTTCGAACCCTAAACCCGAAACGGGAAAGAGGACAAGACAATGACGAAGATTGAAGCCATCATTCAGCCGTCGAAGTTTGATGCAGTCAAAGATGCGCTGCTCGAAATCGGTATTGACGGCATGACCGCATCGGAAGTCCGAGGCCATGGACGACAGAAAGGTCATACCGAGATTTATCGAGGACACGAGTACGAGGTAGATCTCCTGCCAAAGATCAAACTCGAAGTCGTGGTAGAGGACGAACTCCTTGATCGAGCGACGGATACTATCATCGGCGCTGCCGCGACAGGAAGAATTGGTGACGGAAAGATATTTTTCTATAAAATCGACGGAGCGGTGCGCATACGGAACCGGGAGCAGGGAGTCGGCGCCCTCTAGCGTCCACGCAACAACAATTACTGGTGCTCAAGCGACTGGCCGCAACCAAGCTTGGGCCCCTTGGAAGGATTACGACGAATGCCTAAATTCGCCGCGAACCTCTCCAGCCTGTTTACTGAAGCCGCGTTCCTCGAGCGCTTCGGTCTTGCCCGGAGAAATGGATTTGCCGCTGTAGAGTATCTGTTTCCATACGACTATCCCAAAGAACAGCTTGCCGAACGGTTGTGCGAGCACGACCTGCGGCAAGTGCTGTTCAACCTTCCATCCGGCAATTGGGAGGCAGGCGAGCGTGGAATCGCATGTGACCCGCGTCGTGTATCCGAGTTCGAGGAAGGTGTAGCCCTCGGTCTCGAATACGCACTGGCGCTCGATTGCCGGCAGCTAAACTGCATTCCCGGCATCATGCCGCTTGATAGCTGCCCGCTGTCGGTACGCGAGACGCTGGTCAACAACCTGCGCTACGCCGCGAGTGTTTTGAGCGATCACAAGATCAGGCTGGTCATCGAGCCCATCAATGCCTACGATTATCCCGATTACTTCTTGAATCGTTCAGCTCACGCGCTCGCTATTCTGGATGAAGTCGCACATCCCAATCTCTTTCTTTTGTACGACGTCTATCACATGCAAATCATGGAGGGGAATCTCACTCACACGATCGCGAAAAACATCTCTCAGATTTCGCACGTACAGATCGGAGATGTTCCAGGCCGCCATGAGCCCGGCACAGGCGAGATCAATTTTGGCCATCTCTTCCGCCAACTCGATGCGCTCGGGTTTGAAGGCTGGATCGGGTGCCAATACACTCCGCTGCTGAGCACACAACAGAGTTTGGATTGGATGGTCCCATATCGGGCCGAAGCAATTCCCGCCTGACGGCTACTCCGTCCTGAGCGCCTTCATAGGCGAAATCGAAGCCGCGCGTCCCGCGGGTATGATGGCTGCGAAGAACGCGCAGACCGCCAGCGCGCTCGCTGCGACTCCCAGGGCGAACGGGTCCCAAAATGAAACTCCGTACAACTGTGAAGAAATCAGCTTTCCTGCTCCAATCGCCAGCGGCAGTCCGATAATCAGTCCCACCAGCACGCGCTTAAAAGCTCCGCGCAAAACCAGCTCGACCACCTTGGCGCGATCTGCGCCGAGCGCCATGCGCACTCCGATTTCGTTGGTGCGCTGCGCGACCGTGTATGCAGTTACGCCATAAAGTCCAACTGCAGCCAGCAGGAGAGCAACGATTCCAAACAGCCCTGCGAGGCTGGCGGTTGCGCGTTCCTGATCGAACGTGAGGTCTACTTCCTGCTGCATGGTGCGCACGCTGTTGATCGTCAAGTTGGGGTCCACGTCGGCCAGAATCCGCGTAAGCAGCGGCTCGAGCGCGCCGGGAGCCTGATTCGTCTTCAAGAGAATCCCGCCGAGGAAGTGCGACTGCAGTTCAAGGCGCTTCATCAGCGGATCTTTGTAATCGACATTCTGCGCCAGGGGAACGTAGAACATAGGCCGCGGTGGCTGATGAAATCCCCAACCAGCAAAGCGAGCGTCATGAACGATGCCAACGATGCGGAACGTTCCAACATTTTCCGGCATATCGAGACCGAAGTGATGGTCGATTGGATCTTCGTTCTTGTCTTTGAAAAAGCGCTTTACAAAAGCCTCGTTCACAACCGCAACCGGAGCAGTGGTCTCGTTATCTGCGGCGGTAAACATTCGACCGCGAACCAGTGTCATGCCGAGGTTCTGCATATAATCGGCGCTCAAACGGTCCCAGGAAGCGCCCGCTTCTTCATTCAACTTGGGAGCCGGATGTCCTTCCACCAGCACTAACTCGCCCCAGTTGTCGGTGAGCGGGTTGTAGAGCGCCAGCCCGGAGCCTTGCACTCCCGGCAAACGATTCAGGCGAGTTTCAAGGTCGCGATACAGCGCCTGCAGCTTGGGCAGCGTGTAGGTTGCGGGTGGACGATTGAGCGACACCTCGACTCGGTTCGCAATCTGGAACCCGAAATCTTGATGTTCGAGTTTGTTCAAACTACGTCCCAGCATCGTGGCGCCGGCTACAAGGACAACGGAAAGCGTGGCTTGCACGATCAGCAGAGCCTTGCGTGCGAGAGAAGAATGATCGCTGGTGCTGCGACTGGAGCCGCGTAGGGCCTCCGCGGGAGCGGTCCTCGTAGCAAACCATGCCGGCGCTGCGCCGAAGATGATTCCCGTAATGAGAGCGACAATGAACGTAAACGCCAGCACGATCAGTGAAGGCCGTGTGCTGATCGGAAGAAAAGTCGCATCGCTGAATGCCAATCTCAGCAACAGCCGCGCAGCTCCCATCGCTACCACGAGACCTGCGACTCCTCCAATGAGCGCTAGTAAGACGCTTTCGATCAACGCTTGCGTAATCATCTGCCTGCGGGTCGCGCCGACCGCAAGGCGTACAGCGGTTTGGGAGCGCCGAGCAACCGCGCGAGCCAGAAGCAGATTGGCGACATTGGCGCAGGCTATCAGCAGCACCAGCCCGCAGACCGCCAGGAGAATGTTCAGGCTGCGACCATATTCTTCTTTCATCACTGCTACTCCTGCACCGGCCGGTACTACAGCAATGGTCTGGCGCGGTAGCATGCGGATGATGTCCGGCATCCAGTTGGCGGGATAGCCGGAATCGTGCTGCATCCATTGGCGCAGTACGCCTGTGAGCCGGGGAGCCACGCCGTTGATAGTCGCGCCCGGGCGCAATCTTCCGATCACGCGCAGCCATGCGCTGATGGGCTGCTTCAGGATTGAGCCATCCCCTGAAAGTAAGGGTTCCTGCTGTAGAGGTACCCACATATCGGGCGGATCGCTGCGCAGAGTCTCCCCGAAGAATCCCGGCGGAGCTACACCGATCACGGTGAACGGATGACCTTCAACGATGAAGGTTGAACCAACGATGGCTGGATCGCTGCCATAGATTGATTCCCAGAGATGATGGCTGATGACGAGCACGGGAGCGGCTCCAGGGCGGTCGTCATCCTCGGTGAAGACGCGCCCGCCGAGCGCTCCAATTCCCAATGTTGAAAAATAACTTCCAGTCACGTACTCCGAGCGTAGCGGTCGAGCGGCGGTCTCCGCTCCCTGGCGATGCACTCCAAAACGCGAGCCCCCGGCCTGGAACGCGGTAATCGCGTCAAATTCGGGCACCTCGGTTTTCAACCGCTCGTAAAGCGGATAAGAAAACATGCCCCAGCGATCCTGCGGTCCACCTTCCACGCAGCAATCGTCGCCATCGCCAATGCGATAGAGCCGCGCCGGATCGGAGACCGGCAGCGAGCGCAGCATCACGGCATGAATGAGCGTGAAGATTGCAGTCGTGCCACCGATGCCGAGAGCTAGCGTGAGTACCGCCGCTGTGGTGAAAACCGGCGACATGCGGAACTGCCGCACTGTGTAGCGAAGATCGCCTAGCAGGTTTTGCATTCAAGACCTCTGGAGTGAGTACTGGCTGGCGTGCGAAAGGTTACGGAAGCGGGAGAGGCGAACACGAAGGTCGCAAAGGTAAACACAAGAGGTCACAATGAACAATCGCCGTGACCTTGTAGTTGCCTTCGTGACCTTCGTGTTCGCTCTTCCCGGCGTCGTTAATTCACCCGGATACTTCCCGATCCGGAATTAATTTCGAGCAGCGTTCCGCCGCCGTTTACCGTGCCTTCAATGTGGTTGCGCTTCATTGCGCCTTGCATGGTGACCGGATGATGGACCTCCACGTCGCCGGAGTTGCTCTGAGCATTGATGTTGAAGCGAGCATCGGAAGGAAGCCTTACATCCACCGTTCCGGAACCAGTGTGGATGCGCCAGTCAGAAGCCATTTTTCCATCCACTTCAATATCACCGCTGCCGGCGCCCGCCTCGACACCGCCCGACACATTGCGCAGACGAACATTTCCCGATCCGGTCTCAGCGCGAACGGAACCTGATCCGTTCTGCTCGAAGGTGATGTCGCCCGAGCCGGCACGAGCGTCGAATCCACCGGCGATGCCGATCGCCTTGATATTTCCGCTGCCCGTCTGTGTGTAGGCGCGCCCCTGAACGTTGCTGACGTCGAGGTCGCCCGAGCCTGCTTCGACGCGAACTTCAGCACCAATGTTGCTGACGATCACGTTTCCCGATCCGGAATTCGCGCGCACCGGACCGGTGACGTCGGTAATCCGGTCGTCGCCCGAACCATTGTGAGCCTGCACCGACGTGTCTTTGGGAACGGTAACGTCGTAGCTGATCGAGATGTTGTTGCGCAGCGCTTCGTCCTGAATGCGTCCGATGCGAATGCTGTTGCCGTTCTGCTCGATCGGCGGATTCTGTTCGAGTCGCTTCACTTTCTCGTCGGCAGAAAGCGAGCTGCCGCTGAACCAGGAGCTGATTCCCTCACTGACTCTGATGTGACCTTTCACCACGACAGAGCTGGAGTCGCCCTGATGCACGTAGATGTTGCCCGACCCGCTGGTGACATCGAGATCGACGTGACCGGAAACCTTCAGCGTGCGATCGAAGTTGCCTTCCACTGCAGCGAATGCAGCGGAGCTCAGCAGCAACAGCAGCGTAATGACTGTAATTTGTACTCGCTTGTTCATGCTTGCCCTCACGATGACTGCCAGACATTGGACTAATGGGATCAAATTTGGTGAGCCGATTCACGTACGGAACCGCCGCCTGTAGGCGGTGGGTCGGAGATGGCCGAATGGCCAGCTCCGAGCAACACGATGCCGCGCATTCTCGCGGACCGCAGCCGCGAAACACGCGCCTGCCCCACCGGCCACCGCCGGCGGTTCTGTTCGCCTCCGAAACACACCCGATTCAGACCTAAACCATGCGAGTAAGACGGCCGCAGCACTTTTCGATTAACTGCGGAAGCGGAAATCCTGGGAGCTTCTTTCCCCGTCATCTGCTTTGGTATAAGCAACTTGGCGGAAAACTCCTGCTCGACTTCCACGCAGCTCCAACCCATCTTCCTTCAGGGTTACCCTGAGATTTCCACAGGGTTACGCTGAGAAATCCTCAGGGCTACCCTGCCGCGGATGGGTTGCCGACGACCTCGGATGGGTTGCAAACGACGCTTGTGCCAAAACGAAACTTACGACGCACTCCATCGCCTGGCGGCATTCCCGAATTGGTGCAACGCCCATACTTCCGTGCTATCGCGAAATCGGGCGAAAGTCAAGCGAAATCGGAGCGCGTCATTTGCGGAATTTTCGGTGTTCCCCGCATGACTGCACCACACTACTGCAGCACAACCTTGTCGCCCTTACGCAAGCCGCTGAGCAGTTCCGTTTTGGCGCCATTGGAAATTCCCACGGTGACCGCGACTTTGCGCTTGCCGTCCTTACCCTTCGGATCAGGGACTTCGACCTGCGCCTTCTTATCTTTGTCGTAGATGATCGCGTTCTCGGGAACGATGAGCACGTTGTGATCTTCCTTGAGGATGATCTCGGCATTCGCTGTCATTAACGCTTTGAGTTCGCCGCCGGAGTTATCGATGGAGACGCGAACCTGGAAGGTGGTCACGTTGTCTTTCTCCACGCCCATGGGCGCGATCTTCGTCACTTTCCCGTTGAAGGTCTTATCTTTGAATGACTCGACTTTGATCCGCGCCGGCTGCCCGAGGTAGACCTTGCCGATATCGCTCTCGTCCACCTTGCCATCGACATAGACCTGCTTCATGTTGCCGAGCGTCATCACCAAAGTTGCCGACGAGCCGAGTACCAGAATGGAACTGACGGCATCGCCGACTTCCACATCGCGGGAGAGCACCTCGCCATCTATGGGAGCAACTATCGTCGCGTAGTTAAGCTGCTCTTCCGAACGCGCCAGAGATGCTTTGTACTGCGTAACTTGCGCTTGTGCCTGTTTTACTTTTGCTTCATTGATGGTGAGCTGAGCGCGAGCAAGATCGCGTTTGTTGACCGCCATCTCGTAGTTACGCTGCGCGTCGTCCAGAGCGGAAGCGGAAACCACTCCCTGCGAAGCCATGGTCTGCGCTCGTTGATAAGCGCGCTGGAGAGTGGGAACATCGACACCTTCGGCATCGACCTTCGAGCGCTCGACATCAGCTTCAGAGGCCCGCAGATTCGCCTCGGCCGCAGTAAGCTGCGCCTCATCACCGCGAACCTGCGCCTGCAGCTCTTCTTTATCGAGTTCGGCGAGAACCTGGCCGGCTTTCACGCGATCGCCGGCATCGACCAATTCCTTCTTCACGATACCGCTCGCCTTGGACTTCACTTCGACTTTCGTAATCGGCTGGATCTTGCCAGTGGCGACAACGCTTTGGGCCAGATCGCCCTGCTCGATGGTTGCGATCTTGGTGGGATCGATTTTGGTGCTGCTGCTCGTCGCCTTGGTCGCAACGATGGCCACCATCAGTACTACAAACACTGTCGAGCCAATCCACCAAATGCGCCGCTTCTTCTTATTCTTATGATTGCCGTTCGCCACTAAATCCTCCAAATCTCTCCGCTGCCGCCGACCGCCTCGCGTTTGCTAGAGCTTCATACGCCAGCAACCCGCCAAAGGTTCCCAAGGTTCCGCAGTCCAGCCTGTCCCATGACAACAGAAAACGCAATGCACCTTAGACCTGAAAAAGAGGTAAAAGTAAGCGGACCCGGACATTGCGGTGTTTACAGACGACGCATCTAACGAAAAACGCGCGGATGCCTACCAAACTTACTATTGAGCCTAAGTCGAGAATGGTCTTTTCGTCGTACTACGGCGAAATGACTACTACTGACCTGGTGCAGCACATTGCGCGCATCCGCAAGCATCCTGATTTCAATCCCGATTTCGACGAATTGATTGACGCCAGTGGAGTTACGTCATTCGAGGTTCCCTCCTACGACGTGCGCGAACTGGCTTCCCACGACAGTCCCTTTCACGCGCGTGCCAGGCGGGTCCTTGTAGCACCGCAGGATCTGATCTTTGGACTCGGGCGAATGTTTCAAACCTTCGGCAGCGAGCAGCGTCCGCACTTCATTGTGGTGCGCACGCTCGACGAGGCATATCGACGGCTCGGACGCGAGCGCCTTCCGAAAGCGCAGTAACAGAACCGGCGGCGATAGGCGTGGTAGCAAGCAAGCGCCGGTGGTGTGATTCCGGTTGCGCTTCATCTAATCCCGCGGGCTGCCGCTTGTGTTGCGGCTACGCTTCTCAGTTTCCGAAGATTCTCACATCGCTCCGAGCCGGCCATTCGGCCATCTCCGACCCACACCTACCGGCAGCGGTTCTTTTGCCGTGGCCTGCTAGACTAACCACCAATGGCGACCCTGGTGCTCCTCCGCATTCTGGTGGTCGTGTTGCTGGTGGCCCTGAATGCGTTTTTTGTGGCGGCCGAGTTTGCGATCGTCAGCGTTCGTGACACGCGCATCCAGCAATTGATCGACGCCCGACGCACCGGCGCGCGCACCGTCCAGCGCTTGCAGCAGCATCTGGACGACTTCCTGCCTGCGGTCCAATTTGGAGTCACGCTCGCCAGCCTGGCTCTCGGCTGGATCGGCGAGCCTGCGATCGCGCAACTGCTCCTCCGTCCCATTCAGGGACTGCCTCATGCGATGGTTTACGCCCACACTGCGGCGGTCGTAATCGCATTTGTACTGATCACCTACTTCCACGTGATCCTGGGCGAGCTGGTGCCGAAATCGCTCGCCCTGCAGCGGGTGGAGCGGGTCGCCTTATCAGTAGCTGGACCGATGGACGTCTTCATTACCATCTCGCGTCCGCTGCTGCACCTGATGACCAATTCGGCGAACGCCGTTTTGAAACTCTTCGGATCGCGTCTGATGCGCGAAGGCGGCATGCACTCGCCCGAAGAGTTGAAGCTCATTCTCACCTCCAGCCGACGCCTGGGACTGCTCCCTCCATTTCAGGAAGAGATCATGCATCGCACCCTTGATCTCGAGAACATGACGGTGCGCGAGATCCTGGTGCCGCGGCAGAACATGTTTTCCCTTCCCGCCGACATGACGCTGGAAGACGCGATGGCGCGAGTGGTCGAGGACCAGCATTCGCGCATTCCCGTCTACGATCCTAAATTGGGAAAAGAGCACATCGTCGGTGTGCTGTATTCGAAGGATCTGGCGCGATTCATGCACCTGCGCATGTCCACTCGCGAGCGCGGTATTACGAGCGAAATGACTCTGCGTGTCCGTCACGTGATGCGCGATGTGCTGGTTGTGCCTGAGACTAAACCTGTGCTCGACTTGCTGGATGAGTTTCGCCAGCGCAAACGGCATTTGGCGATTGTGGTCGATGAATACGGTTCCACAGTGGGGCTGGTAACCGTGGAAGACGCGCTGGAGCAGATCGTCGGCGAAATCGAAGACGAGTTCGACATCGCCGTACAACCTCGTCTGCTCGAAACCGGAGAGCTGATCCTTGAAGGTGGTGCGAACATTCGCGACCTGGAATCGCACCTTCACATCCGCCTGCCGCGAGATGAAGGCTTTGAGACACTCGGAGGATTCATCATGTGGCGTCTCGGACGTCTGCCGCGCGTGGGAGATTCACTGGAGTTTGAGGCCCGCCGGTACACGGTGATGCAGATGCAGGACCGTCGCGTGCTGCAAGTGAAAGTCGAGGCGCTCGCTCCCGCGAATGTGGCAGCACAGGAAGAACAGCCGTCGCTGTTTCGCGAGACGTAACAGAACCAGCGACGGTAGAGCGGGGTCCCCAGTAAGCGCCGCTTTTGCGATTGCTCGGGTGCTAGGCGGTGGGGCAGCCGTGTCGTTTTCGGCTGCGATTCACGAGGTCCTGAACAGTGTCGTATTGCTCGGAGCTGGCCATGCGGCCACCTCCGACCCACCGGCCAGCACCCCAGCAACCGCAACGGCGGCGATTGCTGGGGACCCCGCGTTACCGCCGCCGGTTCCGTTTATGGTTCGCCTTCTTACATCTCGCCTGCTGTACACCCTGCCAGTCCTCTGGCTGGTGGTTTCGGTGGTCTTCCTGATGATTCACCTTGTGCCCGGCGATCCCATCCAGGCGATGCTCGGCGAAGGCGCTGCGAGCGCGGACTTGCAGGCGGCGCGACATGCTTATGGACTCGATCTGCCTATCGGCGAGCAATATGTTCATTATTGGAACGGCGTGCTGCATGGTCGACTGGGGCAGTCAATTCGTTTGAATCAGGATGTTGGCCGCGTGATCTGGGAGCGGTATCCGTACACATTGCGGCTGACCATTGCAGCGCTCATCGTTGCGCTTGGGTTATCAATTCCCGCGGGAGTGCGCTCGGCCCGACGGCGCGACCGCTGGGATGATCGCGCGTTGAGCGTAGTAAGTCTCTTCGGCTTGTCCTTTCCCAATTTCGCACTCGGACCGATTCTTATTCTATTTTTTGCTATCAAGCTGGGTCTACTTCCGGTTTCCGGCGCGGGCAGGTGGGAGCATCTTATGCTGCCCGCCATCACCATGGGCGGAGCCATGGCCGCGATCCTCACAAGAATGGTGCGGACGGCAATGCTCGAAGAACTAGGTCAGGACTATATCCGTACTGCCCGCGCCAAAGGCTTGAGCGAACGCACGGTTGTGTATAAGCACGCTTTGCGTAACGCGATGATCCCCGTGCTAACGGTTGTCGGACTGCAGTTCGGCGCACTGCTCGCCGGCGCGATCGTGACGGAAACGATCTTCTCCTGGCCAGGTATTGGGAGGCTGACGCTCACTGCGATCAGCACTCGCGACTACTTCCTCGTGCAGGGATGCATTCTGGCAATCGGGCTTACCTACATCGTCGTGAACCTATTCACCGACGTGTTATATGCGGTGGTGAATCCGCGCATTCGGCAATAGAAGTTCGTGATCTCGGGGATCAAGCAAAAGCAGATCCCCCGCGCCGCAAATACTAAGTGATCGAATGAAAGGTTTTCGCGGCGGCGCGAGGGATGACAGTGAATTAAAGAAAATGACAGCAATGAGGAGTCACGCTAGTTGAGCCTTTCGTGAAGCCGAGAAGCTCAGCAGCTTAGGAGCTTAGCAGCTCCTACGCATGCATGTACCCAAGCAACGACAGCACCATCGTGACCACAACCGCGGCGATGAGCACGCGTTCGTTCCAGGAGGAAGCGTTTGTATCGGATTGCGAAGCGGCGAGTTTCATAGTACTGCTCCCGGAGAAGTACATCGGCACCACATCTGATTAACACCAAGGCTGAGAAGTTGCACGCGCACAAAAGTAATTCCAGCCATCATTTAAAGTAATCGTCGGCGATGGCCAACTCCGAATTAATCCGTTCGCTGCCCAAGGCGGAGCTTCATCTTCATCTCGAAGGTACAGTCGAGCCGGAAACGCTCGTCGAACTGAGCCGGCGGCATGATGCTGATCCTTTGACGACGGAGCAGGCCTATCGTTTATACGAGTACGCGGATTTTCATGGATTCATGATGGCTTTTAAGGCCGTCACCCAGCGTCTACTCACCGCCGATGACTTCGAGCTGATCACGTATCGAATGATCGAGCGACTCAAAGCTCAAGGCGTGGTGCATGCCGAGGTGTATCTTTCGGTGGGCGTCGTGCAATGGCGAAAGCAGGAGTTCGAGCCCTTATTTGAAGGAATCGAGCGCGCACGGGAACGCGGAGGGCGTAACTTCGGGGTGTCGGTGCTCTGGATCTTCGACGCCGTCCGCCACTTCGGAGTAGAAGCGGCGAAGCCCGTTTTTGAACTCGCAGTGCGGTACAAGGACCGAAACGTCGTGGGAGTTGGGATCGGCGGCGATGAACGTAAGGGTCCGGCGGAACCCTTTAAAGCGCTCTACCAGTATGCGGACGAGAACGGCTTAAGACGCACCGCGCATGCCGGCGAAACCACCGGACCGGAGTCGATTTGGGCAGCGCTCAACATCGGAGCCGAGCGGCTCGGACACGTGTTGAGTGCTTCGGCGGATGCCGAGCTGATCGAAGAACTCTCGCATCGACAAGTCCCCGTCGAGATTTGCATGACCAGCAACGTACTTACGGGATGCCTGCCTGAGCTTCGTCAACATCCGATCCGGCGCTTGTTCGAGGATGGTCTGCTCGTGACCCTGAATAGTGATGATCCAGCCATGTTCCACACGTCGCTGGTTCGCGAATACGAAATCGCGCAAGATGTATTCGGCTTCACCGATGAGCACGTGCGCGAACTGGCGCGCAACTCGCTCGAAGCCTCGTTCCTCTCAGCAGAGGAGAAAGTCAGGTTGCTGGATCAGTTTGACCAGGCCGCACATTCCTCAACAAGCTGAGCCCCTTCCAACCACTGCCTTCTGTGTGTACTCCGTGCCTCCGTGGTGAAACAAGAAGTGCGCTTACCACGATCCGAGATTCAGATTCGAAATCTCGATCGCGATTCCGCTCTCTTCTCCCAGAGCCTTTTTCTCCACTCTCACCACCGGCCCCTCACATGAGATCTGAACCTCGCTGCCGACGACGGGCACACTGAAATCCAGCTTCATCACAGTTCCGAGTTGAGGGCTGATATCCGCGTAGAAATACGCGCCTCCTGCGCTGACGTCGCGCAGGCTTGCGGGATGGCGAAAAAATCCCAGAGGCAGGCACGAGACCTCGGCCGTGACGGGAAGCTGAACGCGCGAGTAACGGCGAGCTTCGGTTCCGGTTTCCGGCGTCATGCCCGGCCCCGTGGTTGGGAAGAAGGAAACATGGAAATAAGACGGAGGGACGAACCGCACATCATTGTACCTTGGATAGGAATTTATCTATCTATGATAGATGAGTTACTAGATGCAGTAAACTGATAATCGAGTAGCTCTCTTTTCGACTACAATCAGTACGAGTCCCAGGAGGAACGACCCATGCGGCAGGATGCGCGGTCCAGCCAGGCCCGTCTGCGCGCCGCTGCCCGGAGGTTGTTTGCTCAGCGCGGCTACGAAGCGACCTCGATCTCCGATATCATTCGCGCCGCCGGCACCAGCCACTCGCAATTCCTCAAGTACTATTCCGGGAAAGAGGAGCTTCGGCGCGAGATCGTCGAGGAACAATGGGCGGAATTGACGAGAGCCGTGGTCCTCGCCATGACCAGCCTGCCGTCAGCCTCCGGCAAACTCCGGCTTGCGCTCAACATGCTGGTCAACTTTCTCGACCAGGATCCCGAGTTCCGCGCCATTCTGCTGTTGGAGCAGACCGCCGTTCACGAGAACGGCAAAGTTGTTATCAGCAACCAATTTCTGGAATTTATCGCTGTGCTCGACGACATCATCGTCGAGATGAAGACAGTCGGCGAAATGAAGGATGGCGTCGATCCTCAGGCGCTGCGCTCAGCCTTGATGGGATCGATCGAGGGAATGATGCGCGATCAGATGCTTGCAGCTTTCGAGTTTCCCGCGCGCTACTCCGTCGAGCAGGTACGCGCGACAGTGTCGTTCCTGATTGAGGCTGCATGTGACGTGCAACGTCCGTCGTCAGAGGCGCTTCCTGCTGCTCTCGGCGAAGCTGCTCCTGGTTCAGAGGATGATTGGATTCGGTATTACCTGAAGCTGGCCGATAAAGTATTGGTCCAGTAAACGCAGGAACGGCGAACACGAAGGTCACGACGGGAACACAAGAGGTCACAAAGAAATCTCTGCGACCTCTTTTGTTGTCTTCGTGACCTTCGTGTTCGCCGTTCCAGGGTCCGATTGCCGAGAGTCGCTCCCGAGTCGTATCTTGGATGGCAGGTGTCTATTCCGACAGAATGACTATCTTCCAGGCGAAGGAATATGATCCGTCGGTCGATAAGCGCCGACGGCTTTATTGGATTGCAGGGCTGATTGCTGCGATTATCGTCGCGCTCCTCGTTTATCACTTCTGGGATTGGCGCGAGGAGCATACCATCAACAAGTTCCTCACCGCTGTCGAGCACAAGGACTTCGAAAAAGCCTACGCAATCTGGAACGCTGATCCGAACTGGAAACAGCATCCGCAGAAATATTCCGGGTACAACTTTGGGACGTTTGAGCTCGATTGGGGTCCCACAGGCGAGTATGGCGAAATTCGCACGCACCGCATTCGCCAAGCCATCACGCCGAAGAATTCCAGCGGAGTGGTTGTCGTTTCCGTGATCAACGATCGTAGAGAACCGCTGGCGCTCTGGGTGGAGAAGAAGGACCAGAGCATCTCGTTCCTGCCACCGACGCTCAATATCAGAATCGAGCCGTAGAGCTATCCGGCACATTACCTATTCGGTTTAGTGCCTTTATGGACGAAGTGGACTTCATGGACAGAGTGGACTTGTCCATGAAGTCCACTCTGTCCACTGGGGCATCGAAGTTCGTAGGCGATTGCTCACGCAAAAACGCTTACTTCCGCTGCATCGGAATCGGCCGCGAAATCGGCGTTGGATGCGGATGCGCGTGCTCGCCGCCGGAGCCGTTCGGGCCGGCAGCGGCTGCAGCAGCTTTTTCGTTCGCGCTGGTCAGGCCAACTGCCTTGCGAACCTCAGCTTCGATCTTGACGGCAATGTCCTTGTTTTCTTTCAGGAAGGCCTTCGCGTTCTCGCGACCCTGGCCGATCCGCTCATTCTTATAGCTGAACCACGAACCTGATTTCTCGACGATATTGTGGTTCGCCGCCAGGTCGAGCATGTCACCTTCGCGCGAGATGCCTTCGCCGTACATGATGTCGAACTCAGCCTCACGGAACGGCGCGGCAACTTTGTTCTTTACCACTTTGACCTTGGTGCGCGAACCCATGACCATGTCGCCTTCCTTGATGGCGGCGATGCGGCGGATATCGACGCGGACCGAAGAGTAGAACTTCAAGGCTCGTCCGCCGGTGGTCGTTTCAGGATTGCCGAACATCACGCCGATTTTTTCGCGAATCTGGTTGATGAAGATGAGGCAGGTGCGCGACTTCGAGACCGTTCCGGTCAGTTTACGCAAGGCCTGCGACATGAGTCGCGCCTGCAGACCGACATGGCTGTCGCCCATCTCGCCATCGAGTTCCGCCTTGGGAACGAGCGCGGCGACCGAGTCAACGACGAGCACGTCGATGGCGCCGGAGCGAACCAGCGCCTCGGTGATTTCGAGCGCCTGCTCGCCGTAGTCAGGCTGCGAGACCAGCAGGTTATCGACGTCGACGCCCAGCTTCTTCGCGTACACCGGATCGAGCGCGTGCTCGGCATCGACGAACGCCGCCATGCCCCCGGCCTTCTGCGCCTCCGCGATTACCTGCAGTGTGATCGTGGTCTTGCCGGACGACTCAGGACCGAAAACTTCGATAACGCGTCCACGGGGAAAGCCGCCGACACCGAGTGCCGCGTCGAAGGAAATGGCGCCGGTGGAGATGACCGAAATCGGCACAATGGCTTCCTTCGATCCCAGCCGCATGATCGATCCCTTGCCAAACTGCTTTTCAATTTGTGATAGCGCCAGATCGATCGCGCGTGCCTTCTCGTCTGCCATGTGCTTCTCCTGAGTTGTGTGGATTGATTACGAGAGCGCCATTATAAGCCGAGCGTGTTCTCTGAGAATCAATGCGCTGATTGTAGAGAATAAAAAGCGAATCGTCAATGGAAATCTGCCGAGGAAAGGCGAACACGAAGGCCACGGAGGTAAACTCCATGAGGTCACGAAGATCTCTCCGTGACCTTCTCTTTGCCATCGTGACCTCAGTGTTCGCCCTTCCCCCGTTTTCAACGCTTCAACAGGTCCACCGGCTCGCGAACATCGTGCACGCGGAAGTGCTTCGCCAACGATGGATGTTTTCGCGCCGCCGCTTCATACATGGCGAAAGCCACTTCACGGTATGAGCGATGTCCCGCTGGCGTAGTGCGCAATTCGGCGATGTATAGCACCTCAGCAAAATCCATTTTGAACAGCGTGCGTTTCTTGTATGCGAGCGGCAGGACGTACTGCGCGTTCTGTTCCGCATTCGCATCGTGAGACACCGCGAACTGATCATGGCGGTCGGAAGCGAAGAGCATCGTCTTGTCGTAACGATCCCGAAGTCCAGCTGCAGCAAGCTCTTCTGGAGTGTCATATCCGTGAAGGTTCGTGAATTCCTGCTCGATCTGGATACAGCGGCGGTGGCGGTGCATGTCGCGGAATCCGCCGATGTCCATCAGGATGTCGAAACGAAACGCCTGGCCGGCTGCGAATGGACGCAGCAGCTCGTCGTGCTTGCCGCGATGGCGTAGCCCTATGTCGATAATCTCATCGCGACGCGCCGCAGAAAGCGACTCCACACGCTCGCGAATCTGGCGATAGCTGTAGTGACCAGCGCCGTACAGAAGCGTCGTCGCAAGCTCGATTTCTAGCGGTTCGTCTTCGAGGAGATCAACGACGAAATGATCTTCCGTCCGCTTTTCACGAATGGCGGTGTTCGGCCCCATCAACTCATCGAGCGCCTGCTTCAGCTCGCAACGAGTTTCCATGTCGTAGCGATTCGCCTCGGCGTACTTCACCAGCGTTGGAGCGGTCTTTACCTCCTTCAGCAGCACGTCACGTGCACGAGTAGCAAGGTCGGGATTTACTGCGGCAATCTCGTCGATCAGCTTGCGATACGTAGGCTCGTTTATGTTCCATGCCGCCGATCGTGCTGCCTGGCGTAAAGCTTCGCCCAATTGACGGACTTCGCCGTGGGTGTGCGAGAGCAACCGCGAGATCTGCGTCTCCAGCGTGCGCGCGTTCACGATCTGTCCGAGCGAGGTGTTCGTCGCAAGCGGAAGCAGATAGCGCGAGATGTCGAAGGCGCGAGCGCGGAGCGTGCGCTGATACGCTTCTTGCATCATGTCAGCCGGCTTCGCCACTTGAGTCGCTAGATAGCGCGACATCTCGTCGGAGAAATACTCGTACTCGGAAAACAGGAACTGCAGAGTTTCGACGCAGAGCTTGCGGTCGTCGTCGCTGGCGAATTCGGGAACGTAGAAGCCGCTCTTCTTGAAGTTCTGATAGCGAGTCGAACGCTCTTGCCCGTCCCATCGCTGCTCATCGACAAGCGCGATCGCCGCCAGAATCGAAAGCCGCTCGATGGCGAGAGGAATATGTGCGAGATCGGCGATTGAGCGATGGCCGTACTGGAAATAAAAAGTGTTCAGGAACTGCTCGGCTTTTTGCTCGCTGATCTCCTTCAGCGACTCCTTCATCGACAGCGCCGACCGCGAGTACTTGGCCATGGCGTAGGCCTGTACTTCGGGTTCGACGCCATGCACGGCAAAAACTTCGGTCGATTGCTTCGAATCTGCTGTAAGGGAGGGCTTGCTTCCGTTGGACTCTGACATCGGAAGGTCAGCATAACTTTGTTCTGAGCGAACGGCAACCGGGGAAAAGCGAACACGAAGGTCACTAAGGAAACGGAAGAGGTCACAAAGATTTCTCCGTGACCTTGTTGTTGCCTTTGTGACCTTCGTGTTCACCTTGCTCTGGCTTGTGCTTTACTCATTCGGTGGAGGTCCTCTCGCAAACCGCGCATCGCCCCTGGCCGTTGCCGAATCTTCCGTGGGTGATGGTCCAACGCTGGCACGATTTGCTCTTTGCACACTGGCCGGTGCCGCCAGAAAAAATTCGTCCCTTGGTTCCGCGTGAGCTTGAGTTGGACACCTTCGAAGACAAAGCCTGGGTGGGAGTGATTCCCTTCTGGATGAGCGGTGTCCGGTTTCGTGGAATTCCATCGATCCCGACCGCGTCCACGTTTCCGGAGCTGAATGTCCGCACCTACGTGTGCGCACCGCAGCAACCGAACAAACCAGGCGTTTACTTCTTCAGCCTCGACGCCGCGAGCGTGCTGGCCGTGCTGGGAGCGAGAGCGGGAGCTGGACTCCCATATTTCTGGGCAGAGATGAAAGCCGAGTCTGCTGGCGATGAAATCAGATACCGCAGCATTCGCCGCCAGAGTCCTCGCGGCGCCGATCTGCTGGCGCGCTACCGTCCGACCGGCCCGGCGTGCACAACGAAGACTGCTGTGGAAAACTTCGTGACCGAGCGATATTGCCTCTATGTAGTCCGCTCAGGAGTAGTGCACCGCATTCAAATTCATCATCTACCCTGGCCGCTGCAGCCGGCCGAGGCGGAGTTCGAGAAGAACACCATGGCTGCGGCGCACGGAATCCAACTACCGCCAGCGAAGCCGATCCTGCAGTTCTCAAAATTTCTAGAGGTCTACATCTTCGCGCCGGAGCGGATTGGTTAGCGGATTTGCTCCTGGCGGCTGTTCCTGCCGCGGTTCAGCCTGTTGGTGGCGAGGAGTGAACAGGAAGCTCAGCGAAATCCCACCCAGCAGCAACCACGAAACGTTCGCCCGCGCATCGGGGCTCGCGATGTGGAACGATCCTTCCGGCGAGTAGACGAAATACGCAAACAGAAAAGCTGAAACGATGCTGCCGAGAACTCCGGTAGCTACTCCGAAGCGTGCTGCTACGGCGAGTACAACTGCAAGACAAATAAGGGGAAGCGCGAATTCAAGGCGCGTCTGATTAAAGACCAACGCCAAAACCAGAGCGACAGACGCGCAGAGCAGGGTACCTATAGCGGTGTCGAGGAGCCGGAGCAATCGATTGGAGCGTCCTCGAAACCGCATGCATACTTAGAATGCCAAAACCGAGAGTAGTGTTGGGAAAAATCGAGAGCTGCTCGATGTGGAAATTTTGTAGCTGCAACAGTTTGGGCGTCGTTGAGGCAGTCATCACTCGCTACTCGGCACTCGGCATTCAGCATTCAGCAACCCATGTTCCTCCCGTTGCACCAGTCCGCTCATACGATGGCAAGACAAGTTTGGACTTCGTTGGGGTGTGCTGGGTACTGAGTGCTGATTGCTGACTGCTGAATGCTAAGCCGCCAGCCTAGTACTCCGGCGGTGGTGCTCCCTCCATCATGTTCTCGAACCTGGTCGAGTTCTTGAGGAATGCCAGCTTGACGCTTCCCGTCGGCCCATTGCGCTGTTTGGCAATGATGATCTCGGCTACTCCCTCGACCTCAGGCGGGACTTCGTCTTTGCGCATGTAGTACTCCTCGCGGAAGATGAAGGCGACCACGTCGGCGTCCTGCTCGATCGATCCTGATTCGCGCAGGTCGGAGAGTTGCGGACGCTGCTCTCCTTTTCCTCTGCTCTCAGGAGCGCGGCTCAGCTGGGAGAGCGCGATTACCGGCACTCGCAATTCTTTTGCGAGCGCCTTTAGACCGCGCGACACCGCCGAGACCTCCTGCGTGCGATTCTCGTAGCGCTTGCCTCCTCCTCCGCTCATGAGCTGGAGATAATCGACAACGATCAGATCGAGTTTGCCGTTCTGCTGCATGAGCCTTCTCGATTTGGCGCGCATTTCGGTGAGCGAGATTCCCGGCGTGTCGTCGATAAAAATTTTGGCTTCGGCGAGCGAGTTGAGCGCCGAGACGAGCTTCTGTCGATCCTCGCGGCTCAGAAATCCGGTGCGCAGCTTGTGTGAATCGACGTGTGCCTGCGACGAGAGCATGCGCAGCACGAGAGCTTCGCGCGACATTTCCAGCGAGAAGACGCCGACAACTTTTCCGCCGCGCACGGCAGCATTCTCGGCGATGTTGATCGCGAATGCTGTTTTTCCCATTGAGGGACGCGCGGCGATGATGATCAAGTCGGAAGGCTGCAGGCCGCTGGTCATCTCGTCCAGTTTTTCGTAGTAGGTCTCGAGGCCGGTAATGCGCTGGCCGCGCTCGTACAGCGCGTCGACGCTGCCGAATGATTGCTTGACGATCTCGGGAATTCCAAGAAAGCCCTGGCCGATGCGATTTTCGGAGATCTGAAAGATCGCCGACTCCGCCGCGTCGATGATCTCTTCCGCCGGGTCGGCCTGATCGGCAGCGCGCGACATCGCTGCGCTGCACGCGCTGATGAGCGCGCGCAGCAGAGCCTTGTCGCGAACGATGCGAACGTACTGCGCGATGCTTGGTCGTCGCGGCAGTCCATCGGTGAGCGAAGAGATGTACGCAACGCCGCCGACTGACTCGACTTCTTTCTTCTTCGAAAGCTCTTCGGTGAGCGTGATGATGTCCACCGGGCGCCCGGTTTCCATCAGATCCATCACGCGCTGGAAGAGACGGCGATGAGAATCGAGATAGAAGTCGTCGGATTTGAGCGTCTCCGCCGCTTCGTTGTATGCCAGGTTGTCGAGAAGAATGGCGCCGAGAATCGAGCGTTCCGCCTCAATGCTCGCCGGCATGCCGCGTTCGAGATTTAGGTCTGCAGTAGCCAAGGTCCCAGCAGCGGATTGTAAGCGGAGAAATTCCAGTTTCATCTCTCGCTGCCGAGGTACTCCTGTGAGTACCTTGTGAATAAAAAAGTTTTTTGTGGGAATTGTTGGACAGCGTCAGAGGATGTGCACGCAATCATGTGCGTATCCAGCTTCGCCATGTTTTACGACTCGATGCTCTTTAAGAGTTGTCATCCTCAAGCGCTTCTGTTGCGCGAAGGATCTCCGGCGACATTTCGGACTTAATCGGCGTCTGGAAGGCTCCTTCACGATGCACTCTGCCGTTTCGGGTTGAGAGCCGAGAAAGTGCACTTCAGTCCGAAGCATCGCCGGAGATCCTTCGCGCAACAGAAGCGCTTCAGGATGACAGGCCTTAAGAGGGTCCGAAATCACACCAGCATTCCGCCTTAATGCGCCAAAGCCGAAGCCGCTTTTCAGCACTTCTCGCATACCCAGCACCTTGTGCTGGGCTCTCACATGTCGCCCCTCCGGGGCTGAGTAGTAGCTAGCAGCTAGTAGCTGGTAGCTAGTAGCTGCTTCTAATACTTCCTCAACACTCCAATCACTCTTCCCTGAATCTGCACCGCGTTTGCTGCGACCATGATCGGCGCCATCGTCGCATTCGCCGGCTGCAGGCGCACTTTCGGGCCTTCGCGATAAAAGCGCTTCAGCGTTGTCTCGCTGCCATCAACAAGAGCGACAACGATCTCGCCATCGCGCGCGTTCTTGGCTTTCTCGACCATCACGTAATCGCCGTCAACGATGTGCTCGTCCTGCATCGAGTCGCCACGGACTTCGAGCACGAAAACTTCCTTCGATCGCGTGATGTCTTCGAGAGCAATCGTCTCCGGATTCTCGTAGGTTTCTACCGGACGACCGGCGGCGATGCGTCCCACCAGAGGCAGGCGCAGCATCTCGGCCGGCTTCGGACGCGCGCGCGGAATCCCTTTCACCGGCAGCAGATCGATCGAGCGGCTGCGGTTGTAGTCGCGCTTGAGCAGGCCTTTACGCTCGAGATTGGTGATGTGCTTGTGCACGGTCGCAAGCGAGCGCAGGCCCATGCCCGAACCGATCTCCTCGAAGGAAGGCGAGTAGCCTTTAGTGGCTACAAAGTTGGCAAGGAAATCGTAGATCTGTCGCTGACGTTTGGTGAGAGCCATACGCGTTATATTCTCCGAATAAAAGGCGAATTTGTCAACGGAATTTGTGCAAAGCGAGTATCTGGAGAATCTAAGCCATTAGCTTGATTGCTGATTTCGTGATTTCGCGATTTCGTGATTTCAAATCGCTGAAAGCCAATCGCGAAATCGCGAAATCACGAAATGATCCGGCTCAGGTTCGTTCGATCATCCGTTAACCGCCGCTCATCCCTACGACTCCGGAATTAAGGCGAGATTTCACAATCCTGTGACCGCCGCCGGCGTTATACTCACGCGCCATGACAAGCACACTCAAACCCGGGTCCTTCTGTTGGATGGAACTGGCTACGACCGACCAGGGCGCGGCTAAAAAGTTCTATACCGACCTGTTTGGCTGGACCGTTGACGATATGCCGATGGGTCCAGACGAGTACTACTCGATGTTCAAACTCGACGGCAAAGATGCCGCCGCGGGCTACACGCTACGCAAAGATCAGCAGGCGCAGGGAGTGCCTCCGCACTGGATGTTGTACATCGCGACCGACAATGCGGATGACTCCGCACGGCGGGTGACGGAACTCGGTGGAACGGTTCTCGCTCAGCCGTTCGATGTGATGGACGTCGGCCGCATGGCGGTCGTACAGGACCCAACCGGCGCGCACTTCTGCCCGTGGGAGGCGAAGAAAAACTCGGGAATTAGCGCGAAGAACGTTGACGGAGCTTTCTGCTGGGCCGACCTCAACACGCCCGACATCGCTCGTGCCAGCGAGTTCTACACCCAGCTCTTCGGCTGGAAGCTGGAGCAGAGCGAGAATGATTCCTCCGGCTATCTCCATATCAAGAACGGCGACGAGTACATCGGCGGCGTTCCGCCTGTCGAATTTCAAAATCCCAATGCTCCACCGCACTGGCTGCTTTACTTCGAGAGCTCCAACTGCGATGCGAGCGTTGACACGGCCAAACGCAACGGAGCGCAAGTGTTCCACGGTCCAACGACAATGGAAGGCGTAGGACGCTTCGCCATCATCGCCGATCCGCAGGGCGCGGTGTTCTCAGTATTCCAGAGCGCGCGCAAGTCCAACGTCACGTCGATGACTGCGTAGTTTTTTGTCATTCCGAAACGGAGGCTCACGCGTGCAGTTCGCGTGAGCCGGAGTGAGAAATCCCTATCGACTGCGAGGATCTTAATCCGGAGATTCTCGAAATCCGTAGGGATTCCTCAGCGCCAACACCAGGCGCTTCGGAATGACAAGCAAAAGAAGTGCCCGTTGACACCACCATTTCCTTCCCCCTACCCTTGCCTGTTCCCTCGCGTTTTCACTTCGGAGCAAGATGCGGATTCTGGTTTTGGGCGGCGGCGGCCGCGAACATGCCTTAGTGTGGAAGCTGCGGCAGTCACCGCGAGTGACCGAGATTTTCTGCGCGCCGGGCAATGCCGGCATCGCTCACGACGCCTCCTGCATTCCTGCCGACCTGCACAGCGTCGACGAACTGGTCCAACTGGCACATCGCCTCGAACCGGATCTGACCGTTGTAGGTCCTGAGCTTCCGCTCACGCTAGGCGTGGTCGATGAGTTCGAGCGACGCGGTCTCGCCATCTTTGGCCCATCGCAAAAGGCCGCGCACCTGGAAGCGAGCAAAGCGTTCGCCAAGGAGTTCATGCAGCGCGTGAACGTGCCCAGCGCGCACTACGCGATCTGCCGCAATACGGCCGAAGTGCAGCAGGCGCTTTCCCTTTTTGGAACGCCGGTCGTAGTCAAAGCCGATGGCTTGGCCGCCGGCAAAGGCGTCGTGATCGCAAAGACCAAAGAAGAAGCGGCGCGCATCGCGAGCGATATGCTCGCCCGCAAGCTGGTCGGCGACGCCGGCGCACAAGTGGTGATCGAGGAGTGTCTGCAGGGAGAAGAGCTCTCGTTCCTTGTTATGACCGATGGCGAAACCATTGTGCCGTTGGTTCCTTCGCGGGATCACAAGCGCGTGGGCGATGGGGACACTGGTCCGAACACCGGCGGCATGGGCGCGTATTCCACCGATGCGCTGCTGGACGCCACCATGCGCGAGTGGATCATTCATCACATCGCGCGTCCGGTGGTGAACGGAATGCGGGCCGAGGGCGTGGTTTACAAAGGCGTCCTTTATATAGGGTTGATGATGACCGCGCGTGGTCCAATGGTGTTGGAGTTCAACTGCCGCTTTGGCGATCCCGAGACGCAGGCCGTACTTTTCCGATTGGAGAGCGACCTGGTCACCGCATGCGAAGCCGTCGCCAAAGGTGCGCTGACGACGGACATGCTGCAATGGTCGCCCGAGCCCGCGGTTTGCATCGTCATGGCTTCAGGTGGATATCCCGGCTCGTTTACAACCGGCAAAGTGATCTACGGACTCGATGAAGCGGACAGGGTTCCAAACGTGAAGGTTTTCCACGCCGGCACGGCTCATTCCGGCGATCAGGTCGTCACCGCCGGAGGACGCGTGCTCGGCGTGACCGCTCACGGTCCAAATCTCGCGGCGGCAACCGCACGCGCATATGAAGCGGTAGAGAAGATTCGCTTCGAAGGCATGCAGTATCGCAAAGACATTGCGCGAGCGGCGAGGGCGAGTGATCATTAGAAAAAGCTGGAGCTACTCATAGCGTTCGGCACGAGGTCGGCTGTGCACAATGAATTCACTGCGATTATCGAGCGCGATGGAGACTGGTACATCGCGTATTGTCCCGAGATCCCCGGAGCAAACGGTCAGGGCACAACCCTTGCGGAGTGCCGCCAAAATCTGGCAGAAGCGATTGCGCTAATTCTCGAAGACCGACGCGAGGACGCGCTAAAAGGCAGTCCCCCGGATGCCATGCGTGAGACCGTCGTCATTCGATGAAGCGCGAGTCCTTGTTGCGACATCTTCGTCATTGCGGATGCGTTCTAGAACGGGACGGAGGATCGCATTAGCTCTGGATGAACCCACAAACCGGGCAGATGGAAGCTGTACCGAGACACACGGAAATCTCGAATCTGCTAGCCCGCAAAATCTGTCAGAATCTCTCCATCCCTGAGATCGGCAAAAATCAGTGATCACCGTTCTCCATCTCGGCACAATCGACTACGGAACGGCGCTGAACCTCCAGCAGTCGCTAGTCGAGCTGCGTAAACAACAGCGCATTCCAGATGTCTTGCTTCTCCTGGAACATCCTCCAGTCATCACCTTCGGACGCAATGCGAGCCAGAAGAACCTGCTCGCTTCGAATGAGCTTCTGAAACGCCGCGGGGTCGAGCTCTTCGAGAGCAACCGCGGCGGAGATGTCACCTTCCACGGACCAGGACAGCTCGTCGGTTATCCCATTCTTGATCTTCGCGGATTCTCACCACGCCTAGGAGCTGTCGAATTTGTGCGTCGCATGGAAGAAGCGCTGATTCGCACCTGCGGCGACTTAAGCATTCCTTGCGGGCGCATTTGCGGACTGACTGGAGTTTGGACCCAAGGAACTACTTCTGGACAGAAAGAACAAATCGATTCCCAAACTGATCCTCCGTGGTCGGAGGCATCCGCGAATCAGGATCAGAAAAAAATTGCCGCCATCGGCGTTCATATTTCGCGCGGCATCACCAGCCACGGCTTTGCCCTGAATGTCACGACGAATCTTGATTGCTTCAAGCTGATCGTCCCCTGCGGCATCTCGGATCGCCCGGTCACTTCGATTGCGCAAGAGCTTGAGGGCAAACGGCCGATTCCCACTCTGGAACAGGTCGCATACTCGGTATCGCTCAACTTCGGACGCGTCTTCGCTCGCCAGATGCTTTGGTTGGAGTCGCTCGAGGCGCTGCTTCACGGCGGCGCGACTAATGAAGAGGCGCTCGCGCCTGAAACGTCGCCGGCCGCCCAAGGAGCCTCGCGATGAATCGCTCTTGTCGGCCTTGGCGCGATGGGAACGCCCTGGCAATGAGAGACCACGCATTCCAGATACGGCAAGCCGTTCTGCAGGATTCTGATCAGATTCTTGCATGCCTGCAGGCGGCGTTCGCGCCGTATAAACATCTGTACACTGCGGCTGCATTTGCTGACACTGTGCTCGACTCACTAGCCGTCAAAACCAGGATGCAACGGATGCACATGCTGGTGGCAACTGTCGGCAATCAAGTCATCGGAACCGTATCAGCGTCACTTTGCGACGAGCACGAAGGATATCTCCGCGGCATGGCTGTTCTGCCGGAATATCAGAGCAGCGGAGTAGCGAAGAATCTGCTCAGAGCGATCGAGCAGTGGCTCCAGGAAAGTGGCTGCAACCGGGCTACGCTCGACACCACTCTCCCGCTCGCGCGCGCGATGAAGTTCTATGAAAAGAACGGCTACGAGCGATCTGGACGTACGACGGATTTCTTTGGAATGACGTTGATTGAATACGCGAAAGACCTCTGAGCACTGGCCGGTGCTTTAAAGATGCCGAATCACGTTTCGCAATAAGCCTATGCTCTGTTCCAATTGACTCAGCTCTGACTCGTTCAAATCCTGCAGCACCTTCGCCAAAGAATTCACCCGCCGTTCTTTTCCCGCCAGCAACAGACGCTCGCCTTTCCTTGTAGGCCGGATCTGCATCGCACGGGCATCTTCTTTGGAGGCCATAACGCTTACCAGTCCATCGCGCTCCATGGCTGCCACCAAACGACTCATCGTGGGATTCTTCACCTGCTCGGCGCCGGCGAGTTCGGCCAGGCTGAGAGCACGCCGGGAAAACACGAGTACCGACAAGGCCGAAAGCTTCGCCGGGCCGATGCCACTGGCCAGATCCTGGACCCGCAATCGCCGGAGCAGGTGAATGGCCGCGGAATGCAGGGCGTCGGCTACTTCAAACGGCTTTGGGCTCTTGGGCATTGACAGGCTCTGTTCAAATAGTTAGCATTGCTAACTATTCGCATCGTAGCACAACCGTTAGGAGGTGGCTATGTCGACTGGGATCCAAGTTGCACTCAATAGCATCGGCCAAATCGCCGTTCTGGTGAAGGACGTTGCGCGGGCGACGGAGTTTTATCGCGACAAGCTGGGAATGAAGCATCTCTTTTCTGCCGGGAATCTGTCGTTCTTCGATTGCGGCG
This sequence comes from Terriglobales bacterium, assembly GCA_035764005.1. NCBI lineage: Bacteria > Pseudomonadati > Acidobacteriota > Terriglobia > Terriglobales > Terriglobales bacterium. Next base: position 15,918 of record DASTZZ010000112.1, on the reverse strand, counting down.
GAGTTCGCCTGATGCTCGACAAGCCGGAGAAGGCCGAAGCCGGAACCTCAATCATTTATTTCAAGGTGACCGAAATCAATGGAGCCTACGAGCAGATGAAATCGCGTGGCGTACAGTTCGTCGACTCGCCGCATCTGATCGCCAGACTGCCCGATCACGATCTGTGGATGACATTCTTCCGCGACAGCGAAGGCAATCTGCTGAGCATCATGAGCGAAGTGCGACACTAACGGAACCGCCGCCGGTACCGGGGTCGCCAACTGACGCCGGTTTTGCGGCTGTTGGGGTGCTGGTAGGCGGTAGGTCGGAGTTGGCCGAATGGCCAACTCCGAGCTCCGTGATAACGCGAGCATCGCAATCGCGTAGTGCACTTTATGAGCAGCCGCAACACAAGCGGCTGCCCCAGCGGCTACAGCCGCCGGTTCCGTTAATACTCAACGTTAACCAGGAACAATCCTTCGGCTGGTGCTGTAGGCCCAGCTTGGGAACGGCTCTTCGCGGCGATAATCTTCGGAATCGCTTCAGCGCCGAGACTCCCCTTCCCGACTAATAGAAACGTCCCCACCAGATTACGGACCATGTGGTGCAGGAATCCATCGCCGCGAACTCGATAGGTGAATATCTCTTCCTCACGCTGCCAAGATGAAGAGAAGATGGTACGCACGTTATCGATCTGTTCGTCGTCTTTCCCACGTTCGGGATCAACGGCGGCGAAGCTGGTGAAGTCATACTCGCCGATCACAAACTCCGCCGCCCGGCCCATCGCCTCCTCGTTCAGCGGATACGGATGATGATGAACGTAGCGAGCCAGAAACGGCGGGCAGATGTCGCCGCGATAGATGCGGTATTCGTAGGTCTTCGCCTTCGCTGAGTGCCGCGCATGAAAATCATGCGCAACTTCCTCGACTCCAAGCACGCGGATCGACGGCGGCAACGTGTGATTCAGAGCAATAAGCAGATTCGGTGCCGGAATGGGACTTGCCAGCGCGAAGCTCGCGACTTGACCAAGCGCGTGAACGCCGGCATCCGTGCGCCCGGAGCCGTGCGGCAGAACCTGTTCTCCCGTGACGCGACGAATCGCATCCGCAAGCTCGCCCTGAATCGTGCGGCGATCCGGCTGAACCTGCCAACCGAAGAAATCGGCGCCGTCGTAGGCCAGGGTCACTTTGAAATTGCGGGACATTTCATCAAAACCAAGAGCGAACACGAAGGTCACGAGGCAAAAACACAAGAGGTCACAAAGGCGAAACCAAATTTCGTGACCTCTTCTTTCGCCTTCGTGACCTTCGTGTTCGCCTCTCCCCGTTAATTCCTATGACCGGAATCAGTCCTGTTTCAGTGACAATCATTTATACTAGGCGTTCCCACAATAGCTCACAGGACGGGCAGCGCCTTGTCCGGTGATGGAACTAATCTGCCCGGTGGATCGTATCCATCGTTGTTTCGGACGAAAAATTCTTGTGTGTTGACGAATCCGGACGGCAGTAGTCTCAATCTATTCACTCACTGAAAGCAATTTTGGAGAACGCGCATGCGTGAGTTGTGTTTGTCAGGATGTAAAACGATCAGGCGGACGCTTCCGCTCAGTGCAGCTTTGGGCTGCGCACTCTTATTTACCACATCGATGAACGCGCAGGAGACGCCGAACGCGCCCACACCGCAGCAGCCGGCCAGCACGGTGCAGCCGAGTCGCGGCGAAACCTTTGGCGGCCTCAATTATGCGAACGGCTACAGTTTTCTGAAAGGTCCGATTGCGCCGTACAAGACGAGGAACGTTGCTCCGCCGAATCTTTCAAATTCGCCGCGGTTAAATCAACTGGTACGCGACGGAAAGATCTATCTCTCCATGTCGGACGCGATTGCCCTGGCGCTCGAGAACAATCTCGATTTGGCGATTGCGCGCTACACGCTGCCCATTGCTGATACTGATGTGCTTCGCGCTAAAGCGGGACAAGCGTTGCGCGGCGTTAACACGGGCTTGGTTCAGGGGACGCCTGGCGGACAGAATCCAACGGGCACCTCCGGAGCATCAGGCTCTGGAGCCGGAGGCACTACCACGGGAGCCGGGGGAGCCGGAGCGGGATCAGGAGGCATTGTGGTTTCAACGCTGGGCGCAGGCGCAGCGGTACCGCAATTCGATCCTTCCCTGAACGGCACGTTTACCGGAGAGCGCACAATCAGCCCGCAAGCGAATCCTTTCAGCGGTGTTCCCGAATTGAGATCGAACACTACTGTCGGCAACTTTTCTTATAACCAGGGATTTTCGCCCGGCACGAATTTGTCGGTCGGGTTCCAGAACAACCGGCAGACTACGAACAGCCTGTTTACCAGCCTGAATCCCTCTTTGAACTCCAGTTTTCGCGCGACTATCACGCAGCACCTGCTGCAGGGCTTCGGAATAGGCTTGAACACTCGCTTCATTCGTATCGCCCGCAATAATCGTGAGATCTCCGACGTTGCCTATCGGAACCAGGTGATCCAAACGATTTCCCAAATCGAGAACATCTATTGGGATCTGGTGAACGCGTACGAAAATGTAAAGGCCAAAGAGCGTTCTGTGGGGTTGGCGCAAAAGACACTGGCTGATAATCAGAAGCAGGTAGAAATCGGAACCCTGGCGCCGATCGAAGTAGTCCGCGCTCAGAGCCAGGTGGCTACGAATCAGCAGGCTTTGATTGTCGCGCAAACCAACCTGCAACTGGAGCAGCTTCTCATGAAGAACGCGCTCTCACGCACTTTGTCGGACCCAATTTTGGCGGCGGCTCCGGTGATTCCTACCGACACAGTTGCAATGCCGGCAGAAGAACCAGTCACTCCCATCCAGGATCTGATTAACGATGCGCTATCTCATCGTCCTGACCTGGCCAGCGCCCGCATCAATCTGACGAACTCGGAAATCAACCGCAAAGCCGCGGCCAATGGCCTGCTTCCCTCAGTCGACCTTGTGGCTTTTTACGGCGCCACAGCGCTCGGTGGAGAGCAGAATCCCTTGGCTACTTGTGGATCTCCAGGCGTGAACCCACTTTTCTGTACGCCGGCGGGAACACTGCCATCCAATGGATACGGTAGTACAGTCGGCAACTTGTTCAACAGCAGCGCTCCCGATAAAGGCCTGGGACTCTCGATCAACATCCCGATTCGGAACCGCTCAGCCCAGGCTGACCAGATGCGGTCGGAACTCGAGCTTCGCCAGGCACAGATGCAGTTACAGCAATTGCAGAATCAGGTTGCGATTCAAGTCCGCCAGGCGCAGTTCACCGTGCAGCAGGATCGCGCTCAGGTCGAAGCTGCCGAAAAGGCGCTCGAGCTTGCCCAGCAGAGTCTCGACGCCGAGCAGAAGAAGTATGCTCTCGGGGCCTCGACCAACATCAACGTGCTGCAGACCGAGACCGATCTGGCTACGGCCGACAGCAATCTCGTGGCGGCACGCACAGCTTACGAGAAATCGCGCGTGGAGCTGGATCGCGTGACCGGCTACACGCTGACGCGCAATGGCATTGTGCTCGAGGACGCGTTCAACGGTGTTGTCACCAAGCAGCCGATCGTGCCCTACGTGACACCCCGCACTGATACCACGCCGACACAGCAGCAACAGACTCCGCAAGGAGCTGCGCAGAATCCGACAGCATCGCCGATGGCGCAGGAGAACCCGAAATAACGGAACCGGCGCCGGTAGGCAGGGTCCCCGGCGATCGCCGATTTTACGATTGCTGGGGTGCTACGCGATGGGGCAGCTGCGGTTTGTGCGGCTGCTGAATTTCGAATGCTTCGAAGGGCCTGCTGAATGAGTTAAACAGCAGAGTAGTAAACGAACTGTCATCCCTCGCACCGCAGCTATGCACTCGCTAATTTCAGAGTTTGTAGTTGCGGTGCGGGGGACCCGCTGTTCGACTACTCAGCCGAAAGCAGGTCCCCCGCACAGCAAAACCAAGCCTTCAGAATCGAATTACGCCTTCGCGGCTGTGCGAGGGATCACAGTTGCTTCTCGGACGACGAGGCAAAAAATGCCCTCGTGTGCTCCCTACCGACTCGTTCCAAACCGGTAAACCACGCCAAGCGCCACACGCGCGTGATTGTCTCCATGATTGAAGAAGTTGGTGCGCAGCAGATCGATCTGCGCGCGTCCGCCGAAATGGTCGGTGAAGAAGTAATCTCCGCCGCCACCCAGAATCCATGAATACGATGTGTCGGAATCGGCAGTGCCGGTTGCGCTCACATTGGTGTGGCTAAAGCCGAACAGAAGGTGGCCGAAGGCATCGGCGTTGTTGTTCGATGACGGACGGAAGGTAAACCTCGGGCCAAGATTGAAGCTGTGCATGCGGCTGTGCAAGGTGTTCGGAACTCCGGGCAGAATAACCGCGATAGTGCCAAGGTCTTTCGAGCCGTATCCGCCGCTCAGGTCGGCTTCGACTCCTAAATTGGGAACTATGTTGTAGTTAGCCGACGCGAGCCAGCCGCTTTGTCCGACTCCGAAGTTGCTGCTGTGCGAATAAGCACCATAAATATCGATCGGCGGTACCTCGCTCGATTGTGCAAACAAACACGCAGAGCTGAAAGTAAGTACCGCAATGACGACGAGAAGTGGACGCCTCATGGAATGCCTCTCTTTTTTCGACAGGACACCAGGCTGGGCGAAGCGCGTCGCCGCATGCTCAGAGGGGAAGGACCTGTTCGTTATCTGGTGTGATTGCAGGCGCAGCGCTGCAGTTGTCGCGCTACATGCTTCGACTCAAGTTGTCGCGGTTGCAGTAGCAAGCTACGACAGAAAGTGCATGTCCTATTGCCGTCCGTTCATTGCTCGCTAATGATTGCCAGATCCCAAGGTTTGAGAGTAATGGCCTCCTTCGGAGCAACGTGGCGATTACTCAGGATGTCTTCTCCACTGTTGTACGCATATGGGAATTGCTGCTTCTCGCCTGAGAAGTTGAGGTAATAATGCAGCAGCCTGCCTTGAGCATTGCGTCCGTGTCTCACCTTCACAGACGAGGGAAGATTCTGATCTGGGCCCGTTAATCCGGCCGTTTTTGCAACATCGCGGATGATCTCACGCTGCAATGCATCGGTGAGGTATGTACCTTCATACGTCAAAGTGCCGTTTCCATATTTATTGCGAGTGATCGCTGGGAAATGCCAGTACGGATCTTTGAATGAAGCAATCACCTGCGCTGTGTCGGGAATGATGAACTCCTCCCAGACTGCGCCTTTGCTCTGATCGCCCACGCCGTAAGGATCGGGTTCGAGTTGCTCAGGCTCAGCCAAATTCGTGAACTCCTGATAGTGAAAACCGGCGGCGGCGCGCAGCGGACCGGGAGCCATTACGTCGCGCACGGTGGAATACTGATTCGTGAAACCGCTTTTGAAGGACATAATGACCTGTCCGCCGTCTTGGACGTACTTCACAAGCTGCTGAAGAATTTCGTCGGACGCGCTGTATAGCGGTGGAACAAGCAGTACTCTGTAACGTCCCAGATTGGGATCGCCTGCCTGTACAAAGTCGGGCTCGATATTCAGATCGTAGAGCGCGTTGTACATCTGGCGCAGCACGGTCATGTAATCGACGTGATCGCCCACAGGCATGTAGCTGAGCGCATTCGCCGAATCGACGCTGAGGAAGATTCCGACTTTGTTGTCTTTCTTCAGATCGACGAGTTGCGGGCCGACCCGCTTGAGTTCGCCGGCAACCTCGCTTACCTCGCGATACGTTCGGTTTGGCTCAAGATCGTGCGAGAGCACGCCCTTCCAGTAAGTCTCCTGCCCGTAATGAAGCGAGTGCCAGTGCCAGTACTCGACCATGTTCGCTCCGGCAGCCAGGTGCGTGTACACAACCAGGCGTAGCTGTCCTGGATACTGCGGATATTGCGCGCGCGAATCCCATCCGATGGTCTGCGCGTTGGTTTCAGTGACGAGATAATTTGTGTGCTTCAGCGAGCGACCGAGATCGCCGGCCATCCAGATTGCACGGCCATTGAGGCGCGCCTGCGTTTCGAAGTACGGATTCTCCGCGACAATGTCGAGATTGCGCGCGATCGCCCACTGATCGAGGTTCGTGTGCACTCCACCGCTGAAGTCCTGCGTGATGAACTGATCGGAACGCTTGTACTCGTTCACGATCTTCGCCTGCCAGGCGAGATAGTCGGTGACAACGTCGTGCTGGAAGTCCTCCCACTCGAGCTTGTATCCCGGATTGAGAATCCCGTTTCGGGGCGGAAGATCTTCCCACGAGTCGACGAGCTGTCCCCAGTACACCAGGCCCCAGATTTTGTTGATCGTCTCCGGCGTTTTGTACTTGCGCTTCAGCCGATCGAGGAATGCGGCATTCATGTACGGCGTTGGAATGCCGGTGGGGAAGGTCTCGTTGTCGATCTGATATCCAATCACCGCCGGATGATCTTTGAAGTGGCTGACAATCTGCCGGATGACTCTCTCCGCTTTCTCGCGGAAGTAGGGATTGAGAAAATCATAATTCTGGCGCGGCCCATACCATCCCGGAGGCCCAGAAGGTGGATACGTCGGATAGTAAGGATCGCGCAGCGGCGGAGCAGATCCAGTCTCGTGCGTTACCGCGATCTCAGGATGCTCTTTGTAGAGCCAGGTAGGAATCGAATAAGTCGGCGTTCCCAAAATGGCCTTAATGCCGGCCTGGTGCAGACGATCGAGAACGCGCTGCATCCACGCAAACTGAAAATCGCCGTCGCGCGGCTCCCAACTGCTCCAGGTGGATTCGCCAACGCGGACGATGGAGATGCCAGCCTTGCGCATGAGCTCGACATCCGTATCGAGCCGGTCGTACGGCATGTACTCGGGGTAGTAGGCGACGCCATAAAGGACGTTATCCATTTTGTCGGGAGCGAAGGAAGCTGGCTGCCGGGGAGTCTGGCCCTGAGCGTAACCCACGCTGGACAAGACCGAGACAAACACACTCACTACAGAGCACGACAAAAGCATCTTCGGCTTCATCTATCGTTTCTCCGCCTGTACCAGATTTTCACTACGCTATTGCGAGTTCCAGTCCATCTCCTACGGATGGAGAAGCTGCATATTCGATATGCAGCACTCTTCGAGGAGAATCATTTTGGGACTTGGACGAGGAGTGAATCAACAGCGGTCGCATCGCAAGGACCGAGCCTTTGCTCGCAAGGCAATCTTCGGCTTTCAATTCCCTGCTCAGCCTCTCAACCTCCTCGTCCGAAAGAACTCCGAGCTTATGTGTTCCTGGAAGAACTCGCAAGGGACCATTCTTCTCAGTGGAATCGTCGAGATGAAGACGGAGCGCCACGATCTGATCAAGCGCTCGCGTTGGAGCATGGGCGTAATTGATGCCTTCTTTTACAGACCAGGGTCCCCAGCCAGGCATATCGGTTCGTACCCGGAGAGGCAAGGCGGTATCCTGATGCCACACGACCAGCCAGTTTGCGTCGAACGATTTGTCGAAGAGTGTAGCCCGAAATGGGAATGCGCCATTGCCAAGAATGCTTCGAGCAATCGCCAGCATGCGCGAACTCTTGGCAACCTCTAGAACAACTTCATTCGACATCAGATGTCGAATTCCAGCGCGGCTGCGGCGAGGCGATTTCTCATCGAATTTAACCATCAGAATCGAAGCTTCGTCTCGAGGCACCACATCCGGAACGAGAGCGATGCCATTCTTGCTTACAGCTGCCTGCAGGTTCATTTCAGTAGTTTAGAAGCGCCCTCGTTCGTGCGATTATAGATAGCCACCATACGGACTATTTGGGGGTGTTCTGCAGCCTCTCTCCACAGGGGAGATTCTTAACGCAATGAAACTCCCGCGTCGCGCCAACATCTCCTGTCCTGTTACTATGTTTGTCCATTCTCCCAAAATTGAAGGTCGTACTTTTGCAGGACAAAACTCAGGAGGAAACCCTCTGCATGTCAAAGGCTACCGTTCTCTACCGCATTGGCTCAGTAATACTCATCCTTTTTGCCGCTGGTCATACGGTTGGTTTCCTGCGGTTCAAAGCGCCTTCTGTGGAAGGCCAGGGAGTTTGGGACTCGATGCGCAGCGTCCATTTCCCGCTTAGCGGGAACAGCCGAAGTTATGCCGAGTTCTACGTTGGCTTCGGCCTTTTCGCAACACTGTATCTTCTCTTTGCAGCCTATCTGGCGTGGTATCTCGGGGGATTAGCGCGCAGCAATCCGCAAGCGATTGGGACTCTGGGCTGGATGTTCTTCGCCGTGCAGATTGTGTCATTGATCCTTTGCTGGAAGTATTTTCTTCCACCACCGGTGGTGCTCTCCGGACTCGCGGCAATCTGCATTGGTTGGGCTTCCTGGCTTGTTGGCTGAAGCGCGGCCAACGATTCACGGCTGTTTCGTGTTCTTCACCACTGTCACGATAAGAACGACCCCATTGAGTACCGAAAGCAGCGTAAAGGCCAGCAGGACATAAAGAATCTTCATGTGATGAAAGGCTGCGACAAGCACAGCCACTACGAGAATGACGTCGATTACGACGAAGATGGCAATCTGCTTCTTCGGCATCGGCTACTTCCCCGCATTTCCGGGGCCGCCGACGGGAAACAGCTTCAGCAGACGGTCCGAAAGCGGCGGCATCGGCGGAAACGGCGCGTGAGGTTCATTTTGGTACCAGTACGCGACTGAGTAGTAGTTGTCTGAACGGTGATTCGCGTGTCCGTGCTCGATGGTTGCGCGCAGCGACTTTGTGAATGGAATCGGCGAGTCGAGATGAAAACGATAGACGGATGACTCGCTGCCCGCTTTCTCCTCACCTTTCACCGGTGCGCCGAACAGTAAGTATGAGAATGGGCGGTCGCCGAAGTCCCATGCTCCTAGAAAATAGTCTTCCGATCCAGTGCCGTTAATCGACGGACGTTGCTCGCCGTCGATGAAGAACATATCGTCGCCTTCGCCCCACCAGCCGTCCTGGTTCTGCAGCACGGACAGAGTGACGCCGACGAACTGTCCGCGGCCTTGCGCTTCGAGAAACGTGTAGTTGCCTGCGCCATCGAGATTCTTGCGGTCATTTACCTTAGGATCGCCGTTCGAGGTCCACTGATTCGTCCATCCCATATTGGGAGCAGTCTGGCGGAACTGCGCGTGGAAGTACAGCGTGTCCGGCGGCAGAGGTTTGCTGTACCCACGCCAGTCGATGTTGAAGTAGAAGGCTCCGACCGGAATCGAGCCTTCGTTGGTGGCGGTAATGCGAGCGTGCTTCTGGAACGGCATAGGGAAGAAACAGTTCAGAGCTTTGATTGAGCCTACAGCTAGCGGTGCCGATTGATATTCGTGATAGGTGCCGAGGCCGAGTCCGAAGAAGTCGCCGACGGGCGCTTCGACTGACGGAGTCTGCTCGCCATCCCAGTACATGCGCAGCACAATGGCTTTCAGGTGATCGCGGTCGCGAGTGGCGATCGTCATCCAGATGTGCGTGATCTCTCCCGGGCCGTTTTCATCGAGCAGCGTTAGAGTGCCGCCCGCCGGAACTTCGCGGAAGTCGGCGTTGCCGCCGCTGCGATCGTAGCTCGAGGTGCGATGCAGGGCGTAGTCCTGCGGGTGTGTCAGATCGGGAAAGCTGGGAAGCTGGGCGAGGACGGCGGTTGCGAGCAGGAGAACGACTAAACAGTGCTTGGTCATGAGTGCTTCACGATGCGGAGCTGTCATTCCGAGCGCAGCGAGGAATCCCTACCACGCCGAAACATTTTCGTGTCAGTAGGGATTCCTCACTTCGTTCGGAATGACAAGACAACAAAAAGAGCTAGAACCCCATAATGTTGTACCCGCAATCCACGTAGATCGTCTCGCCAGTAATGCCCGTACTCAGGTCTGAAGCGAGATACAGCGCGGCGTCGCCGACTTCCGCAGCTTCAATATTGCGCTTGAGCGGCGCGCGTTCGGCATGAGCCTTGAGCATGTCGCCCAGTCCCGAAATTCCACGAGCGGCGAGAGTTTTGATCGGCCCGGCAGAGATGGCGTTCACGCGAATTTTTTGCGGTCCCAAATCGGAAGCTAGATAGCGTACAGAGGCTTCCAGCGCAGCCTTCGCCACGCCCATCACGTTATATCGCGGCACAACTTTCTCCGCGCCGTAGTAGCTGAGCGTGATCACGCTTCCGCCTTCTGTCATTAGCGGAGCCGCTGCGCGACAGAGTGCGATGAGCGAATAAACACTTACATCGTGGGCAATGCGAAAACCTTCACGCGTAGTGAAGATGAAATCGTTCTTCAATTCATCCGGCGGAGCAAATGCTACGCTGTGCACCAACGTATGCAGCTTCCCATATCGGGACTTGAGCTGCTCGAATAATTGATTGATCTCGGCATCATTGGAGACATCGCATTGGTACGCCTGCGCGCCTGGCAAAGCTTCGACCAACTCGTTCGCTTCCAGCGCGAGGCGCTCATTCTGATACGTAATGGCGAGCGTGGCTCCGGCCGCCTGAAGCTTCTGTGCGATCGCCCAGGCGATGCTGCGCTTGTTGGCAATGCCGAAAACAACGGCCACGCGTGCTTGCATATTGATCATCGGTCGCTCCGAGAAACACACAGGATAGCAGCACGGGAGGGGACAGGTTACAGGGGACAGGTTACAGGGGAAATCCTAAAGCCGGCTTCAATTGAGAGTCTCGGTTTTGCCTGTACCCTGTTCCCTGTAACCTGTAACCTTTCCGTCCCCTGTTCCCTTCCAGATTCCAAACTGGTTGCCACCACACTGCCCGCCGTACATAATCGCAATGAGGTGCTCTGATGGCTGATTTCTCGCAGACCAAGCGCAAGCTCGACGAAGCAGCTTCAAAGATCGAGCAGGAGATTAAAGGAGTGATCCAGCACTTGAACGAGCACGTTGTGCCGAAGGTCCGCAGTGAGGGTACGCAGGCGCTGCGCACTGCCGCCGAGCAACTGCGCAAACTTGCCGATCGCATGGACGACACCAAAGGACAGAATCCCCAGAAATGAAATGGATTCGCGTTGTACTCGGGCTCATCTGCATGGTTTCGCTCTCCGGCTGTGGAGAACATCGTCCGACCGAAGCCAAAGTTCCCGCGCCTCCGGAGATTCCCAAAACGGAACCGGCACCTCCGGCGGCGGAGCAGCAGAGCGCAGAAATCACTCCGGCACCGACAGTACCCACTCAGGCCAAACCCACCGAACGTGCAAATACAGAAGTAGTTGCGCCGCTCCCCTCTTCAGAGAAGCCCATCTACACCGAAACGGGACTGGCAAGCTGGTATGGCCCTCCATATCACAATCGCCGCAGCGCGAACGGCGAAGTCTACGACATGAACCAGATGACCGCCGCGCATCGCACACTGCCGCTGAACAGCATCGTGCGCGTGACGAACGTAAAGACTGGAGCGTCCGCAATTGTTCGCATCACCGATCGCGGACCATTCATCGGCGAGCGCATGCTCGATCTCTCGCTCGCCGCCGCCAAAGCAGTCGACGTGTGGGAGCCCGGAACGGCGTGGATCAAAATGGACGTCCTCGCGACACCGGCACCAATCGATCGCGGCGGAAAATGGGAAGTTCAAATCGGAGCTTTCGACAGCACTGAAGCTGCCGAGCAGCTCAAGCAGGAGATTGTCAGCCGCTATCGCCCAGCGCGCGTGATCGAGTTCACCGGACCGACCGGCGAATGGGTGAGAGTACGCGTACAAAACGACGATCGCCAGCTCGCAGAAGAGATCTCGCAGAACCTGAGCACTCCGGAAGGCGGAGTATTTCTCGTGCGATTAGACTAGAGGTCAACGTTGCTGGAGGCGTCAAGGACATGGAGTATTTGGCGATTGGGTGATTTCGCGATTTGGTGATTTGGGATTCCGGTCACGCTTTTGATTTTCAATCGCGAAATCACGAAATCAGGAAATCACGAAATAACCAAGCCGTCGCCACTATCGAAGCAGCCGACAACCCCAGAGTCTCATCAGGTGAAAAAACGATGGACTGTCTTTTCTGCCGCATCATCCAAGGCGAGATTCCCGCCAAGAAAGTCTATGAAGACGCGGAGACCTTCGTCTTCGAGGACATCAAACCGCAAGCTCCAACGCATGTGCTCATCATTCCCAAAAAGCACATCGTGGGTGTGAAAGAAGCCAAAGTGGAAGACGCCGAAATCATCGGAAAGCTGCACCTGGTAGCCGCGAAAATCGCGCGCGATCGAAAAATCGAAAACGGCTACAGAACCGTGTTCAACGTCGGTCCCGGAGCGGGACAGTCAGTGTTTCATCTGCATCTTCATTTGCTGGGGGGCCGCCTGCTGGGGTGGCCGCCGGGGTAGGCTCGATTCTGGATCAAAGGCACAAGGTTCGAGAATGCCGACAGTTCTCCTATCCGGTCCGTATCGCTTTTATTTTTTCAGTTCTGAACCGAACGAGCCACCTCACCTTCATGTCAGGCGCGAGAACCTGCGGGCGAAATTTTGGTTGGATCCAATCGAATTAGCTCGCAACTGGGGATTCCCCATGCACGAATTGCGACGTATTCGTGAGATTGTGGAGGATAATCGAGAAGCACTATTGGAGACTTGGAATGGGTATTTTGGCTCCTGCGGCAGATGAGCGCGTTTCGAAAGTTGCGGTCACTGATGATCTACTCAGTGTTCAATTGCGAGATGGTCGCATCATCAGTGTCCCGCTGTCGTGGTATCCCCGGCTTCAGCAAGCTAGTAAGCAGGAACGCGAAAATTGGGAAATTGGTCCCGACGGTTACGAAATTCACTGGCCTGACGTTGACGAGGATCTGAGTACCGAGAGTCTTCTGCTGGGCGTTCCGGCAGCTAAGAACACGACTCCTATTCGTCGGCAGCGAGTCGATTCCGATGCAGTTGCTTCGCTTGGTTACAACAAGGACACAGCGATACTGGAGCTTGAATTCAAAGACTCTGGTGAGGTCTACCGATACCTCGCAGTGCCAGAAGAGGAATTTAGAAATCTGCTTACCGCCAATTCGATGGGAACTTACCTGAACACGAAATTCAAGAAAGCTGGTTATCGACATCTAAAAATCAAGTAGCTTGCCGAGAGTTCATTTATCGTCCATCAAATATAAGAATTCCTCCTTCGCATTCCCATTTTGTTAAGAAGTGACAATGCCACTAACGAACTTCGATCAAGCGTTCTCCATCCGCAAGCTTGGCAACGATCGTCGGCAGCAGAGGCTCAAGCCACGACTTTAGAGCTCGATTCGAGCAGTTGCCAATTCTAAGCCACGCTACGGCGGGACCTGGTCTGCCGCGACGGACCCACTCGGCAAAGTCTTCATCCTTGCTCATGATCACTGCGCCCACGCTCGCGGCATGCCGCCAAATCGAAGCGTCGGTGGCTTGGGCAAGATTGATTTCTAGAACGTGCTCTACTTCGAGGCTATGTTCCCTCAGCCACTGCGCCATTGCAGCAGGCAACTGCGTGTCGAGAAGAAAGCGCACGGGTCAGGAGTTCGTGAGAACCGGATAATTTACTTGCTCGGCCGCGAATTCCAGGCATGCACGAATGTCTTCGGGCTCAAGGAAAGAATAGTCTTTGAGGATTTCTGCTTCAGAGACGCCGGCGGCCAGCATTTCGAGCACATCCTTGACGCGCAAGCGGTAGTGGCGGATGCACGGCCGCCCGCCACACTGCTCGGGATCGAAGGTGATACGGTCCGCGTATTTCATAGCCTAGACTGTAGCTTCTTTCATCGATGGACTCAAGTTGGGATCGCTGGTTCGACGAAACCCAAGGCTCTACTGTGCCTCCGCGCGATAGGCTACAAGAATTCCGCGCCTCACGCCTGCGCGAGAGTATATTGAACAGGCTATGAGCTCATCGGCTGCAAAACTCGCGTCGTGCGTTGATCAGGTCGCGAAGTTCACGGGCGATGATTTGGCCTCGAAAATCGCTGAGCTTGAGTGGCAATTCGCTCATCGAACGGGACAGGCGATTGCAGAACGACTGGATCAGAACCTGATCAGCGCAGAATTGCTTGATGCCGCAAAGACCATCAAACGTGCGGCTGCACAATTGATGTGGTGATGCATGCTTTAGGCGTTCTTTTGATGCTGCCAACGATCCTCACGGGCGGCGAAGTCGTTGAATCCCTCTCGCTCGGCGCAGGCAGCTCGGAGACACGACGATTCGACTTAGAGACGAATCGTCGGATTGCTGAGTTCACTTTCACCGAATGGCAGGGCAACGACAATGCGCGCTTGCAGAAGGTCTTTAAGGATTTCTTTCGTCTTGCGGAATTCGCGACGGATCGATACAAGCAGCTTTGGGTAAGCGATGATAAGTTTGTACTTAAATATCTTCGGAGCGGTTCGAGCGTGTATTCCGCCACCCACAAAAGCCGAAATGTTTGGGAAGAGTTTAGCGGGAAGTACCCGACTATCGAAAGAGTCGGAGAGTATTTTCGATTGCATGCCGACAATGTACACATCTGTGTTTATGGTCGAGACAATGCATCGCTCTAAAGCGTGGAACGGGAGCTAGTCGGTGAACTTCGATCAAGAAGTAAGCTGCTCCTTCCACAAACCATCTCTTGAAATCTCTTTAAATGCCTTAGAACCAAATTTGACGTTATCTACACCCGCGGGTCCAGCTTAAATATTTGAAACAGAAAACTCTCAGTTCCAAAATTTCTTCACCCGAGATGTTGTCGTGTACTTCAAAGATGGAATAATGCGTCCATTTTGATTTTTTGCCATCGCGCCGGTGGTTCCAGATTCGCTCCCCAATACCTCTCTTAAGCTTGGTTCCACCGACTCCTATATACACCACTTCGAAAATGTCCTTAGAGCGAGCACGTTGGTTGTAAAGAATATAGATGCCACGAGTACCGGCGGGAAGGCGCCAGCCATCTTGTGCATCTCGCTCACGATGAATGAGAGCCCGCTTGAAAAGCCTTAGTGGCGATCTGGACATGCCATCGCATTTTACACTTGGCTTAGGTTCTCGCAGTTTGTTGACATCCAGATGAATTGCAGCTGCCGAAATCGCGGCTGCCCCACCGGCTACCGCCGGCGGTTCTGTTTCCGCGGCAATCCGTGCATTTATCCGCGTGATCCGCGGCGGTTTTTGCTGTTGATTTTGCGTTTTTCCCGAAAAGGAAAAGGCTCAGTTGATTTCTCAACTGAGCCTTTATTTATGCCGGCGATGACCTACTCTCCCACACAGTTTCCCGTGCAGTACAATCGGCCCGGCGGGGCTTAACTTCCGTGTTCGGGATGGGAACGGGTGTGACCCCCGCGGTATGATCACCGACTTCGTGTCGCGGCTGCTCTATGCCATCCCCTAAGAGCAGGGTGTCACTTACTTTGTGACACGCGCGAGAACTGTCGAAGGCTGCTGGCTACTGGCCTCCGGCTACTAGCTAACAGCGCAAAGCTACTGAACTTAGTAGCTTGAGATTCCTCACAACTGAATCGATTGGGAAGCACTGGCCAACTTACTATTTCCAACTTCGGGACGACTTGTTTTTCGCCAGAAGCCAGTAGCAAGCAGCCAGCAGCCAAGCGGCGCGGAGCGCCGCAATGCACTGAATAAATTTTATGGTCAAGCCGAACGGGCGATTAGTATTTGTAAGCTGAAACCATTACTGGTCTTACACTTCAAACCTATCAAACTGGTGGTCTTCCAGTGCCCTTCATCACCCTTACGGGTTGGGAGATCTCATCTTGTGGAGTGCTTCACGCTTATATGCATTCAGCGTTTATCACAACCGAACTTGGCTACCCAGCCGTGCCATTGGCATGACAACTGGAACACCAGAGGTTCGTCCATCCCGGTCCTCTCGTACTAAGGACAGGCCCACTCAAATCTCCTGCGCCCACACCAGATAGGGACCGAACTGTCTCGCGACGTTCTGAACCCAGTTCACGTACCGCTTTAATAGGCGAACAGCCTAACCCTTGGAACCTTCTACAGCTCCAGGATGCGATGAACCGACATCGAGGTGCCAAACCGG